>CAZJJQ010000106.1:0-9504 GCA_964546345.1 uncultured Planctomycetales bacterium | reverse complement strand
GCGGATCCGCGTGCCGCCGTAGAACGTGTCGATGTCGCCCCAGGTCGCGAACTGCTGGCGGATCGCCGCGTAGCTCTCGGGGTCGGCCTGCTCGAAGTTCCCGAGCGTCTCGTCCGAGAAGACGACCCCCCAGCCGAAGGTGTCGTCCGGCCGGTTGCGCTCGTGGACGGTGATCTGCGCCGCGGGGAACGCCTTGCGCATCAGGATCGCGAAGTAGAGGGAGGCCGGGCCTCCGCCGATGCACTCGATGCGCACGGGGTCCTCCGAGCTCCGCGGCCCGACCGGGCGCGGCACGCCGTGAGCCTACCCGGGCGCCCGGAGGGTCCGTCTCGTGGGCGGGGGCGACGCCGCGGGCGGAACGCCCGATCAGGACGGACGCGAGCCCGCAGGGCGGGCCGCGAGGGCGAGCGCGCCCCAGCCCACGAGCAGGGCGACGCCCCCGAACGGGGTCACCGCGCCGAGGGCCCGCGCCTCGGTCGCCGCCAACGCGTAGAGGCTGCCGGAGAAGAGCACCGTGCCGAGGAGGAAGGCCCCCGACGCGACGGAGAGGGCACGGCTCGGCCCGGACAGCCGCACGAGGAGACCGGTCGCGAGGAGCGCGAGCGCGTGCACCGCCTGCCAGCGGACGCCCGTGTCCATCCAGGCGAGGCGCGCGGGGCTCCACGCGTCCCGGAGCGCATGGGCCGCGAACGCGCCGATGGCGACGGCCATCCCGCCGAGGACGGCCCCGGCACGGAGCGCGCGCTCACCCACGGTGCGACCGGCTCGCGAGGGGCACGCGGGGGCCTACTTCTTGTCCTTCGCCGGATCGTAGGTGCATTCGCCCTCGAACCCGGGATACGGACAGCCGTACGGCTCGGTCTCGGTGACCTTCGGCTCGGTGCCCGACAGGATCGCGTCCAGCGCGTCCTTGAGGTGCGGCACCTTGGGCTGCATGAGGTCGTCGTCCATGTTCCCGCGATAGCGGATGCGGCTCGAGGCGTCGAGGACCACGAGCTCGGCGGCGGTGCGGGCCCCCACCTTCCTCGTCAGGACCTGCTTCGGGTCGAGCAGCATCCGGTAGGCGGTGTAGTTGTTGCCCATCTTCGCGATGACGTCCTTCACCGCGTCGTCCGGGTAGCCGTCCACGCCGACGAACTCCACGCCCTTCTTCTCGTACACGACGAGGAGCTCGCGCAGGCGCGGATCGATCATCTCCACGCACGGGCACTCGACGCTCCAGAAGACGAGCACGGTCGCCTTGGCCCCGAAGAGGCTCGGCAACGGGCGCGGCTTGCCGCCGATGTCGTCGAGCGTGATCCCCGAGAGGTCCACCGTGGAGCCGACGGGCGGAGGCGCGTCCGAGGCCTTCTGCACGGGCATCAGCGGGTCGCGGCCGAGCTGCGTGGAGATCGCGTAGGCCGAGCCGGCGACCAGGGCGAGGAAGACGACGACGTCGGCGCGGAGGGCCATGATGACCCCATGGTACGGCGCGCCCCGAGGGCAGGCCGTTCGCCTTCCGACCGCTCCCTCCCGACGGCGGAGGATCGCGGGGGGCGGAGCCGACGGTAGGATCCCCGCTTCGTCCCCCCGGGCGCGCCGGCCTGCGCGCCCGCGCCTCCCCGCGCCAGGTTCCCCGGATGCCGCCCGCCCTCGACAACGAAACCATCGCCGCGGCCTTCGAACGGGTCTCGACCCTCCTCGAGCTCACGGGCGACAACCCCCATCGGGTGCGCTCGTACGCCTCGGTCGCCCGCACCCTCGGAGCCCTCCCGCGCCCGGCGGGCGAGATGCTCGCCGACGGCACCCTGACCGACGTGAAGGGGATCGGGGACGGGACCGCCGCCCGGGTGAAGGAGCTGGTCGAGACGGGTCGCCTCGGCGTCCTCGAGGAGCTCCAGGCCCAGGTGCCCCCGGGGCTCTTCGAGCTCCTCGAGCTGCCCGGGCTCGGTCCCAGGCGCGTGCGGGAGATCTGGAAGAGCCTGGAGGTCACGAGCCTCGTCGAGCTCGAGTACGCATGCCTCGAGAACCGGCTGCGCGACCTGAAGGGCTTCGGCGACAAGACCCAGGACGCCGTGCTCAAGGGGATCGGCTTCCTCAAGCGCTCGCAGGGCCTCCGCCTTCTGTCGAACGCGCGCGCCGCCGCCGAGCGCGTCCTCAACCGCCTGCAGCGCCACGAGGCGGCGCTCCGGCTCGCGGTCGCCGGCTCCGTGCGGCGCATGAAGGCCACCGTGAAGGACGTGAACCTGCTCGCGACGTCCCACGATCCGAAGGCCCTCCTCGACGGCTTCACGACGATGACGTTCGTCGCGAAGGTCGTCTCCCGCGGGGAGCGCGAGGCCCGGGTGCAGCTCGAGGACGGCACCCCCGTCGAGCTGGTCGTCGTGGACGAGGACGCGTTCGTCCCGGCGCTGCTCCATCGCACGGGCAGCCCGGCGCACGTCGAGGCGCTGAAGGCGGCGCTCGCGCGCAAGGGCCTCGACCTCGCCCCCGACGCCGTACGGAAGCGCGGGAAGCCCCTGCTCGTCGAGGACGAGCGCGAGGTCTACGCCGCGGCCGGCGTGGGGTGGTTCCCCCCGGAGACGCGCGAGACCGCCGACCTCCTCCGAGCTCCCCCGGACGACCTCGTCGCGATGGCCGACGTGGTGGGCATCCTGCACGCCCACAGCACCTGGAGCGACGGCGCGTACTCCATCCTCGAGATGGCCGTCAAGGCCCGTGAGAGCGGGTTCGCGTGGTTCGCGATCTGCGACCACAGCCAGGCGGCCTCCTACGCGCACGGCCTCGACCCCGAACGCGTCCGGGCCCAGTGGGCCGAGGTGGACGCGCTCAACGCGTCCGGCGAGGCCGGCATCCCGATCCTCAAGGGCATCGAGACCGACATCCTCCCCGACGGAGCGCTCGACCTGCCCGACGACCTCCTGGCGGGGTTCGACGTCGTCATCGGCAGCGTCCACTCCGCGTTCCGGCAGTCCCCGGCGGTCATGACCGAACGGCTGGTCCGCGCCGTGAGCCACCGCCACCTGGACGTGCTCGGGCACCCGACGGGACGATTGCTGCTCGGGCGCGACGGCTATGCCTTCGACCTCGGCCGCGTGCTCGACGCGTGCGCGCAGCACGGCGTCGCCGTCGAGCTGAACGCCAACCCCCACCGACTCGATCTCGACGAGGCCTCCCTCCCGGAGGCCCTGCGCCGGGGGATCCCCATCGCCATCGACCCCGACGCGCACAACCTCACCGGCATCGAGGACGTGATCTTCGGGGTCGGGGCGGCCCGGCGGGCCGGCGTCCGCCGAGGCCAGGTCCTGACGGCGCTGCCCTTCGAGGCCTTCCGCGCCTGGTGCGCGAAGCGACGGGGGTTGCCCCCTCCTCCCCCCGGGACGTTCCCCGCCCCCGGCCCCGGGAAGTCCCCGTGAGCGCCCCCGAGCGGACGGAGCCGCCTGTGCCCGGGCGGCGGGAGAGGGCGCGGACGCCGACGCCGCGCAAGCCGGGTAGGCGCACGGCGATCCGCAGGCGCCTCGATCCCGCCGCGCGCACGCGCTCCATCCGGGCGTTTCAGAGCTTGAAGGAGACCTACCCGGACGCCGAGTGCGCGCTCCACCACCGCAACCCGTTCGAGCTGCTCATCGCGACGATCCTCTCGGCGCAGTGCACGGACGCGCGCGTGAACCTGACGACCCCGGCGCTGTTCGCGGCCCTGCCCACGCCGGCGGCGATGGCGGCGGCGCCCCTCGAGCAGCTCGAGACGCTCGTCAAGTCCACGGGGTTCTTCCGCAACAAGGCCAAGAGCCTGAAGGGGGCGAGCGAACGGCTCGTCACCGCGTTCCACGGCGAGGTCCCCTCGTCCATGGAGGACCTCCTCACCCTCCCGGGCGTGGCCCGCAAGACGGCGAACGTGGTCCGGGGCGTCTGCTTCCGCCTGGCCGACGGCGTGGTCGTGGACACGCACGTGCACCGCCTCGCGAACCGCCTCGGGTGGTCCAAGGGCAAGAACCCGCGGCAGATCGAGCAGGACCTGATGGCGCTGTTCCCGCAGGCCTCGTGGATCGAGCTGTCCCACATCCTGATCCAGCACGGGCGCCGCGTGTGCGTCGCCCGCAAGCCCCGCTGCGCGGAGTGCCCGGTGAAGGCCCTCTGCCCGTCGAGCACGGTGTGAGGCCACGCCCCCGGGCGCGGTGGCTCCCTTCCCTACTTCGCCGGCGTCGGCGCCGGCGCCGGGGCCCCCCGCCGGGGCCAGGCGTCGAGGAAGCCGAGGCGCCCGGACGCGACGTCCCGGCCGAACGCCACGTTCGCGCCTCCCCCGGCCCCCCGCGCCCCCACCTTCCCCCAGGACCGGCCGTCGCCCGCCTGCTCGTCCGGGATCGGATCGCCCCCGCCCGCGGGCCGCCGCAGCCACCGGTCGGTCCCGCCGAGGTCGAGGCACAGGCCGAGCTGCGGCAGATGGAACGGGAACGCGCCCTTGCGCCCCGGTGTCGCGTACTCGGGCCGCTCGTCGATGGCGCCGAACGCCGCCGCGCCCGGGGCCGCGAGGTAGGTGTCGTCGCCGCCCTCGTCGAGGAGCCAGCCGTTGCTCCGCACGTTCGCGCAGCCGATCGAGATGATGTCGGCCTCGTAGCGATCGTTGCCCGCGCGCTCGAAGAGCAGCGCGTTCACCACGTCCCAGCCGAAGCCGAGGCCGGCGCCCGCCTTCGGGCCGAGGCCGACGCCGGGGAAGTCGGAGAGCGTGTGGACGTCGTCGCCGCCCTCGTCCACGAGGCAGCCCACGGCGAAGTGCGCGCCCGACGCATGGCTGAAGTAGACGCTGCGATAGACGTCGTTGCCTCCGCCGTCGTAGAGGAGCCCCGTGCCGAACCAGTAGCCCACCCCCTGGCTGAAGTTGCCCGCGTCGTAGCGGTCGTCGCCGTCCACGTCGATCAACGCGCCGAGCCCCCCGGCCCACGCGTGGCCGTCACCGAGGTCGCCGCGACGGCCCATCCCCGCGCCCTGGGCGTTGCTGCCCGCGATCTTGCCGTCGCTGTGGTAGTCGGGACGCCCCGCGCGGTCGGCCCGCGCCTCGACGACGTAGCCGTCGTTCCCGCTGCGGTCGGCGAGCACACCGACGCCGCCCGGGCCCCCGAAGCCCTGCCCGTCCCCCTCGAGCAGCTCGTAACGATCGTCGCCGGCGGCATCCAGGAGCAGCCCGGCGCCGAACATCGCCGCGCCCTGGCCCACGTTCCTCAGGCGGTAGACGTCGTCGCCGCCCTCGTCCACCAGCACGCCGGTCCCAAACAGCGCCGCGCCGAGGCCCCACGACCGCGCCTGGTAGCGCGTGCTCGACGCCCCCGCCCCGTACACGATGCCGACGCCGCACACGCCGCAGGCCACCCCGGCGGAGGGCGCGTCCTTCAGGTCCGAGCCCTCCCCGGCGCCGCCCACGCTCGCCGCACCCTCGAGGAACAGCGCGACGCTCATCGACCGTCGCGCCGTCGTCGCGCCCGCCCGCGCGACCGCCGGGTGGCCCGCGAGCGACACCAGGCAGAACGGCGCCTCTCCGGTCGCGATGGGCGCCTCCTCCGTCGTCACGATCACGGTCCCGAGCGGGGTGTACCGACGCACCGTGAAGCGCGGCCACCCCTCCGCCGGCCTCGCCGCCGCGAGCTCCACCCGGGCCACCTGCACGGCGCCCAGGGCCTTGAGGCCGCCGTACGCGAGGCTCTGCGCGTCCACGGCGTTCGCAGCGTCCTCGATCTCGGGGACGTACTTCCCCCCGTCGGGCACGTTCTCCACGAGGTCGGGCAGCGCGCGGAAGATCGCCTCGCGCATCGGCCTCGGCACCCGCCGCAGGCCGCGCTCCGTCCACGCCTGCGCGTCTTGGAGCTCGAGCAGCAGCCGCGCGAGCGGCGCCTGCGCCGCCACCGGGACGTCGCTCACGGCCCCGATCTCGCCCTTGTCCGATCGCACGCCGAGGGCCTCGAGCGCCGCCCCGAACGGGTCCGTCTTCGGGGGCTGCGCCTCGAGCAGCTTCACGCCGAACCCCCGCGCCCCCCCGATCCGCCGGTCCGTCCCGAGGATCAGCCCCAGGAGGAACAGCGACGGAGCCTCCTTCGCCGACGCCTTCGTCAGCGACTCCGGGGTGAGCAGGTCCTCCACGGAGTTGCCGAGCGTGCGCGTGAACTCGTACGTCTCCGTGGGGCGGGCGAGCAGGTCGTCGAAGAAGGGCAGCCGGTACGGAACCGTCGTCGGGTAGCGCGGCCACGTGCCGCGCCCGCGATACCCCAGCGCGTCGGCGTCGAGCCCCGCGTCGGCGAGGGCGGCGGCGAACACGTCGGGCGGCGGCGTCGGCGCGGAAGCCGGGGCCTGCGCGGCGGAGGGCGGTGTCGCCGGCGCCGGCGCGGTCGGGGCGGAAGGAGGGGGCGGCGGGGGAGGGACCGGCGCGGTGCCGTCGTCGGCCCAGGCGGGGAGGGTGGCGACGCCGAGCAGCACGGCGAGGAAGGCGGATCGGCGCATCGTCGGGACTCCGAGCGGGAGAAGGGCCCCGGGGGATCGTACGATCCTCCCCCATGGGAGCGCCTCCCCGGTTCCACCCCGTCACGCCCGCCATGGTCGCCGAGCTCTCGGCGATCGTGGGCCCGGCCCACGTCGTGACCGGCGCCGCCGACCTCGAACGCTACGGCCGCGACGAGAGCGAAGACCTGTTCGTGCCGGCCGACGTCGCGGTGCGCCCGGGCTCGACCGAGGAGGTCTCCCGCGTCCTGGCGCTGGCCTCGCGCGCGCGCGTGCCCGTGACCCCCCGGGCCGCGGGCACCGGCCTCTCGGGCGGGGCGATCCCCGTCTTCGGCGGCATCGTGCTCTCCTGCGACCGGATGGACCGCCTCCTCGAGCTCGACGAGGACGACCTGATGGCGGTCGTGCAGCCGGGGCTCGTCACGGAGCGCCTGCAGGCCGCCGTCGAGGCGAAGGGCCTCTACTACCCTCCCGACCCCGCGAGCCGAGGCTCCTGCACGATCGGCGGCAACGTGGCCGAGAACGCGGGCGGCCCCCACTGCGTCAAGTACGGCCTGACCAAGGACTACGTGCTCGCCCTCGAGTGCGTGCTGCCCGACGGCCGCGTGATGCGCACGGGCGGCAAGCTGCGCAAGGACGTGGCGGGGTACAACCTGACGCAGCTCGTCGTCGGCAGCGAGGGGACCCTGGCCGTCGTCACGGAGGTGACGGTGCGGCTGATCCCCCTGCCGCGGTTCCGACGCCTCGTGTTCGCCCCCTTCGGCGACCTCGACGCCGCGGCCCGCGGCATCACCGCGATCTACCGGGCCCGCATCACGCCCTCGGCCCTCGAGCTCATGGAGCGGTCGGCCCTGCGCGCCGCGCAGGACCACCTCGGCCGCGAGGTCCCGCACGCGGACGCCGAGGCCACCATCCTCGTGGAGGTGGACGGCACCGACGAGGCGTCGGTCGAGGCCGACCTCGTGCGGGTGGGCGAGGTCCTCTCCGAGGCCGGCGCCCTCGACGCCGTCCTCGCCGACACGCCCGCGAAGGAGAAGGATCTCTGGCGCGTGCGTCGGTGCATCGGCGAGGCGGTGAAGAAGATCGCCTCCTACGTCGAGTGCGACACGGCCGTCCCCCCGAGCCGCGTGCCCGACCTCATCCGCGGCGTGCGGGCGGTGGCTGCGAGCTTCGGCATCCGCCAGATCACCTACGGTCACGCCGGCGACGGCAACCTCCACGTGAACGTGCTCTCGGAGGACGCCGACCCGGCGCGGCGCGAACGGATCCTGCGTCCGGCCATCGAGGCGATCTTCGACGTCGCGACCTCGCTCGGCGGCACGATCACGGGCGAGCACGGCGTGGGCTGCGTCCAGAGCCGCTACCTGCCGAAGTGCCGCGATGCGGCGGCGCTCTCGGCCATGAAGGCCGTGAAGGACGCCTGGGATCCCCTCGGGATCCTCAACCCCGGGAAGGTCTTCTTCGACCTCCCCTTCGACGTGTTCCCGCGGCGCCCGCGCGGGGCCCCCCCCGCCGGCGGACGCGCGTGAGCGACGGGACGCCGGTCCTGCCGGAGACGCCGTACCTCGCGCGCCTCGCCGCGCCGAAGCAGCAGGGCGACCTCGAACCCGCCGACGCCGGCGGGGAGGTGGGCAGCGTCGTCGGGGGGCTCGGCGTGCGGGTCACCCTGCGCTACACGAAGGACCCGACCCCGCCCCGCCGCATCGCCGCCCTGCGCTGGCGCTCGCTGGGCAGCCGCGCGGCGACGGCACCCGGCGAGGTGCTCGCCGAGCTCGCCGTCGGCCGCGACGTCCAGGACGCAGCGACCCTGGCGCCCGCCGACCTGCTCGGGCCCCTGGGGCGGAACCTGCCCCCCGCGGTCGTGCGCGCGGCGGATCGGCTGCTGGAGGCCTTCGGACATGCGCTGCGCGGCGAGGGGGCCGCCGCCTCGGTGAGGAGTCCGGGCCTCCTCGTGTGCCGGTGCCTCTCCGTCGGGGATCGCACGATCCGCCGCGCGATCCGGGAGGGGGCGGAGGTCGTGGAGGCGCTCGGGATCGCGTGCGCCGCCGGCCAGGGATGCCACTCCTGCTGGCCGGACCTGCGCGAGCTGCTCGACGAGGTGCTCCATCGGGGCGTGTCCCCGATGGGCCTGCGGCCCGGCCACCCCACCTTCCCCGACCCTCTGCTCGCCGCGATCGACGCCGTGGTGCGCCCTACGTGGCGAGCCCAGGGGGTCACCCTCGGCCGCGTGAGTCGCGCCGGGGACGTGATCCGGCTCGAGGTCGCCGCCCTCGAGCGGGACGCGTTGGCGAGCGAGATCGGCGCGATCGCCCTGGCGCGGCACGTCCTCCGGGAGACGATCTCCGAAGGGCTGCGGGTCGAGCCCGGCCCCCCGGCCGAGGGGCCCGAGGCCCCGGCACCGTCCAGACGTTCGTAGGGCTTGACCCCCCCACCGATATACTCGCGTCGTCGCAACCGAGGCCGCCATGCCCCACGCCGAGACGAAGCCTGCGTTCACCGTCGCCGAGGCGAACAAGGTTCTGCCGCTCGTGCGGAGCATCGCCGCGGACGCCGTGGCCGACACCACGCGCCTCCAGGAGCTGGGCGTCGAGCGCCGGTCCCTGGAGCGGTCGATCGAGGGGGCTTCGGACGTCGGCGCGCACCGCGCGGCGCTCGAGCGCCTCCGCGGCGAGGCCGAGGAGCGTGCACGCCGCATCGACGGGTACGCCCGTGAGCTGGCGGAGCTCGGGGTGACGCTCCAGGATCCCGCCCGCGGCCTCGTGGACTTCCCCAGCGAACGCCTGGGGCGGCCCGTGCACCTGTGCTGGGTCCTCGGCGAGACCGCGGTCTCGCACTGGCACGGCCTCGACGAGTCGTTCGAGGACCGCCGGCCCATCGAGTCGCCGAAGCGGCCCGCGCCCGAGATGCGCGCGACGGGCGAACCGTCCGCGTGAGCGGGGCCGGTCGCCGGCCGGAGGTCCGCGGGCGCGTCCACGCGACGGGGTCGGATCGGTGACCGGCGCACCCGATAAGCACCCGCTGCGCGATCGCGTGGGCCACGAC
>CAZJJQ010000105.1:315-9520 GCA_964546345.1 uncultured Planctomycetales bacterium | reverse complement strand
GCCCGGGAGTGGGGGGGCGCCGGGGGGGAGGGCTCCACTTCCGGCCGGGGACCGGCCGACAAGGGATCGTCCCCCCGAGGTCCCCATGTCCGATCCCTTCATCCACTTCCGGGTCATGGTCAAGGAGCGCGCCTCCGACCTCATCCTGCGCGAGGGGGAGCGCCCCTCGATCCGCGCCGAGGGCAAGATCCGGTTCCTCTCCGACGAGCGCTTCAGCGTCGAGGACTCCGAGGCCCTGCTCGCCGCGATCCTGTCCACGGAGGAGATCGCCGCGTTCCGGGTGGAGATGGAGAAGGACATCGCGTTCGTGATCCCCGGGGTCGGCCGCTTCCGCGCCAACCTGTTCATGCAGCGCAAGCGCACGGGGTTCGTGTTCCGCCACGTCCAGGAGCGGGTGCCCTCCATGGAGGAGCTGCACCTCCCGACCGCGCCGATCCAGAAGCTCGCGCGGCTCCAGCGCGGGCTCGTGATCGTCACGGGCATCGCCGGCTCGGGCAAGTCCACGACGTTGGCGTCCATCATCGAGTACATGAACGAGACCCTCGACCGCCACGTGGTGACGATCGAGGACCCGATCGAGTTCGTGTTCCGGGACAAGCGCTGTGCGATCAGCCAGCGCGAGATCGGCATCGACACGCCGGACTACCCCACGGCGCTGAAGCACGTCGTCCGCCAGACGCCCGACGTGATCCTCCTGGGCGAGATGCGCGACCAGGAGACCATCGAGGCCGCCGTGCAGGCGGCCGAGTCGGGGCACCTGGTGCTCTCCACGCTCCACACGGTGAACGCGACCCAGAGCGTCGAGCGCATCATCTCGTTCTTCCCGCCGCACCAGCACGCGACCATCCGGCTCCAGCTCTCGCTGGTGCTCGAGGGCGTGCTGTCCCAGCGCCTGCTGACGCGCCGGGCGGCCGCGGGCCGCGTGCCCGCCATCGAGATCCTCCTCGGGACGCCGACGGTGAAGGAGATCCTCCTCGAGGGCCGGACGCGCGACCTGCCGAAGGTCCTCGACGAGGGCCACCAGCACTACGGCTCCCAGACCTTCAACCAGTCGCTGCGGCGGCTCGTGCAGGACGGCCTGATCGAGTACGACGAGGCGCTCGGCGCCGCCGACAACCCGGACGAGCTCATGCTCGCCATGCGGGGCATCGGCAAGGGGCTCCGGACGGCGGGCGCGCTGGTGGACTGATCGACGCGGGAAGGGAAGCCGCCGGAGGTCGCTGCGCGCCGCCGGGCTCCGGCGGCGCGCGGTCCACCCGGGGGGCGCCGGGGACCCCGCGAGGACGGCGGCCCCGGCCGAGCCGTGCGGCCGAGCCCTTCGGCGGGAGACGGTTCCCGGGAACCCCGGGGCCGCGATGCTAGTCTAAGGAGCGTCGTCTCCCCGGGAACGCTCCCCGCATGAAGGCCCAGTCGCTGCGCCGCCTGCTCCACCTCACCAACGTCGCCCTCGTCCTGGGGCTCGTGGGGGCCGGGGCCTGGTACGTCCTCAAGGTCCGCCCCGCCGCCGCTTCGGCCTCGAAGTCCACGGAGTGGGTGAAGAAGTCGATGGAGACGTACCTGAAGGAGGCCGGCAGCGCGGTCGCCGCGAGCATCTGGCAGGTGGGCCCCAAGGACCTGGACGACATCACCCGCCCCGACCTGCTCGACAAGGACAAGGGGCCGGGCGTCTGGCCCTACGTCGGGCCGGTCCCGCCGAAGCCTCAGCCGAAGGAGCGGGTCGTCGAGACCCCGAAGGGCCCCACGGGCCTCGAGGCGATCGGCAAGCCCACGATGCTCCTGGTGGACCCGAGCGAGAAGACCCTCCTGCAGTGGCTCTTCGGGACCTCCCCGAAGCCCCGGACCTTCTTCGCCGGCGAGTTCATGGCGGACGAGGGGCGGGCGAAGGACAAGGACGGCAACCCGATCCCGCCGAAGAAGAGCCGATTCCGGTTCGTGGACGCTTCCTACGTGGACGCCGGCGACGCCCGGAAGGTGCGCATCGTCTACGACGTCTTCGAGGACCTGGCGAAGGACGAACCGACGCTCAAGGGACAGGTGGCCGTGATGCCCCTCGGGTCCATCCCGAACGCGGCCCTGATCACCGCGGGGCCCGAGGCGGGCAAGGGCGAGTCGGGGGGCGCGGCGCCGCGTCCGACGCGGCCCGCGGGCACGCCGCCGCCGTTCTCCGAGGTGCGGCCCCTCATCTCGCGCCCGGCCGAGGGCGTCGTGAAGGTGGAGTTCGACGAGAACACGTACGACTACACCGCATTCAACGACCCCGACAAGCTCCTGGGGCAGGTGAAGACCGAGGAGCACCGGGACAAGAACGGCAACCCCGACGGGGTGCGGGTCACGGGGCTCGACCCGGAGAGCGTGGCGTCGGCGTTCGACGTGCGTCCCGGCGACATCCTCAAGATGATCAACGGGGTCCCGGTCCACAGCCGGGCGGAGGCCATCGACGTCGTCAAGAAGCTCCCGAAGCAGATCACGAACGTCTCGGTCGTCCTCGAGCGCAACGGGCGGGACATCGTCTACAACGTCGATCCGCGCGACCCGCGCGTGAAGTCGGGCGCCGGCAAGGTCAAGTACGAGGGGCGGTAGGCGAGGCGCCGGTCGGGGGATTCCTAGGACGGCGGCGGCCCGCCGTCGGATGCTCTCCGGGGTTCCGTTCGCCGGCACCCGAGGCCCCGCGTCTCGCGTCCGGCGTCCTCACCGGCCCGAACTTCCCGACAGGGGGGCGCCCGCATCGTGAGCCTCGACCTCGACCTGCTCCTCGTCATCGACGTCGGCAACAGCGGCGCCAAGCTCGGCGTCGTCCGGGGCGACGACGTGGCGGGCCCCGTGCGCCTGCCGCGGTGCGACGGGCCCGCCGTCCGCGAGTTCGCCAAGCCCCTGGTGCGGGACGCCAAGCCCGTCGTCGTGGTCTGCGGCTCCGACTCCGCCAAGGCGAAGGACCTCGCCTGGGAGCTCGCGAAGGTGGGCTTCCCCGGCGCCGTCGTGGTCGATCACGATCACCTCGGCCTGCCGAAGGCGAAGGCCGCGCAGCCGAGCCAGGCGGGGGTCGATCGCCGGGTGCAGGCGCTCGCGGCCTCGCACCTGGCCATGGGCCCCGCGGTGATCGTCTCGGCCGGCACCGCGCTCACGGTGGACGCGGCCGGGCCGGACGGAGGGCTGCTCGGCGGCACCATCGGGGCCGGGCTCTCGCTGGCGGCCCGGGCGCTCACGGTGGGAGCGGAGAAGCTCCCTCTCGTGGACCTCAAGGGCGCGACGCCACTCCCGGCCACCGACACCGAGGGTGCGATCCGCTCGGGGGTGGTCCTCGGCGCCGCCGGCGCGGTGGAGCGCCTCGTGGAGGGCCTGCGCCCGACCCCGACCTGCCCCGTGTTCCTCACCGGGGCCGACGCGGGCCTGCTGGCGCCGCACCTCCGGTTCGCGCACCGTCTGCACGGCGGCCTCGGCCTGCTCGGCGTGTCGCTCGCGGTGCGGCGTGCGCCTCCCGGGCCGGGCGCGTCGCTGGGGGTCTGACGCCATGCGGGAGGCCGACATGGGGAAGGAGCTGCGCATCCTCGGGGGCCGATGCTTCGACCCGGGCACCGGGCTCGACCGGATCGCGGACGTGCTCGTGCGCGACGGCCGCGTGGTAGGGGTGGGCTCGATCCCCGAGGCGTCTCCCCGGGCGGTGACCCTCGACGCGCGGGGGATGCTCGTCACGCCGGGCTTCACCGATCTCCACGTGCACCTCCGGGAGCCCGGGGGCGAGGAGAGCGAGACGATCGCCACCGGGACCGCGGCCGCGCTGGCCGGAGGGTTCACCACCGTCTTCGCCATGCCGAACACGAGCCCGACCGCGGACACGCCCGAGGTGGTGCGCCGCGTGCTCTCTGCCGCAGCGGCGGCGGGGCCGTGCGAGGTGGTGCCCGTCTCCGCCATCACCCGCGGCCTGCGCGGGAAGGTGCCGGTGGACTTCGAGGCGATGGCCGCGGCCGGGGCAGGCGCGTTCTCCGACGACGGGTCCTGGGTCGCGGACGACGACGTGGCCCGCACCGCGTTCCGTGCGGCCGGGGCGCGCGACTGGCTCGTCATGGAGCACTGCGAGGACTTCGGCATCACGGGGCCGGGGCTCCTCCACGACGCGCCCGAGGTCCGGGCGGCCGGCATCCCGGGCATCCCCCGATCGGCGGAGGACCGCGCCACCGCCCGCGACCTCGCCCTCGCGCGGGAGTTCGGCACCCGCCTCCACCTCTGCCACGTCTCGACGGCGGGCGCGGTCGCCCTGCTCGCGTCCGCGAAGGCGGCGGGCCTCCGCGTCTCCGGGGAGGTGACGCCCCACCATCTGGTCCTGACGGTGGCCGACGCGGTCCGGGGAGGGGTGGACTTCAAGATGAAGCCGCCGCTCCGTGAGGCGTCGGACGTGGCGGCCCTGGTGCAGGGACTCGAAGACGGCACGATCGACGCGATCGGGACGGACCACGCTCCCCACGCGGAGGCCAAGAAGGCCCAGGGACTCGATCGCGCTCCCTTCGGCGCGATCGGGATGGAGACGGCGTTTCCCGTCCTGTACACGCACCTGGTCCTTGCGGGGAAGCTCTCCCTGCGACGGCTGGTGGAGGCTCTGGTCACGGGACCCGCCCGTGTCGCGGGCCGCCCTCCCGCCGCGATCCGCCCCGGGGCGCCGGCGCGCATCGCCGTGCTCGAGCTGAGGAACGAACGCACGGTGGACCGTGCCCGGATGCGCTCCAAGAGCCGGAACTGCCCGTTCCACGGCATGAGCCTGCGGGGTTGGCCGACGTGGACGATCGTCGGCGACGAGGTCTGTCCGCTCGGGCCGTGACGCGGGGCCGGGCAGGGGGGCGCGAGGCGCGAAAGCGTGGGGGCGGGGAAGGGTGGGGGGAGGGGGGGCACGGCGCGCCGCAGACCGGCCTGGCGCCCGGCCTCACCGCACCGGCCGCGGGGGGCGGCGACGCTTGGGCTTCCCGTTCCCGCTCGGATGCCAGGGGGGGCGGCGCTCACGGCCCAGATCGCCCAGGGCAACCTCCGGAGGCTCCCCCCTCGTCGGGAGCGGGACGTGCGAAATCGCACGGGGCGGGGGCGCCGGGGGGTGACCGGGATGGACACGGACCCTCTACCTGAACGCATCTCCTTTGTTCACATCTAGTTACGCAGCCCATGGGGTGTGGACTGCCCTGGAATGAGGTTTGCGATCCTCCCTTCGTGGTGCCCGTACGTGCTCTCCCGGTCCTCGCGAACCTAAAAGCCTTTACCGGCAACCCCGGGATCCGTAAACTCCTGGGGGTTGGTCGGTGGGCGTCGGCGGTCAGCGGCGGTTCGGCTCCCTCCCGGTCGGTCCCGGCGGCGCGCGTGGCGCGCTGCGGGCCGGTCCGTGGGGGCGCGTGCGGTCATCTCGTGCGGATGGTCTCTGGGTCCTGACGAAGGAGCGGTCCATGCAGGCGACTCGAGGATTCCTGGGTGCGCGCGCGATGCGTCTCGGCGCGTCGTGTCTCGCCATCGCCGCCTCTCTGGCGGTCGGTGCTACGGTCACGAGCTGCGGCGGGAGCGGCAAGGGCGCGGCGAAGCCGATGGTCCTCGTCTCCTTCCAGCTCGTCGATCGCGCGCTGATGCCGTCGTTCCCGACGGGCGTCCAGGCCCTGCCCCGGAACGCGCAGATCATCTTCCAGTTCAGCGAGCTCGTCGATCCGACGAGCATCAACGACCAGACGATCGCGATCCGGTACGGCCCCCAGTTCCAGTCGATCCCCAAGGGCGCGTTCCAGGTGGACGGCTCGCGGGTCATCTTCGACCCGACGGTCACCCGGCAGGGCACGCCCAACCCGTTCGGCCTCGACCCCGTCACGCAGTACAACGTCGAGCTCCCGGCGGTGGGGGACGGCGGCGGCGTGGTGGAGAACCTCGACAACGACCCGCTCTTGACCTCGTTCTTCACCAACTTCGTGACGAGCGACGGCTACCTCCGCGAGCTCGTGGCGCCGACCCTCGAGTCGATCTCGTTCATCCCGGCCCAGGACCCCTTCACCCAGGAGGTGCCCGGCAACGCGCTGATGGCGCTGAAGTTCAGCGAGCCCATGGACCCGGCGACCTTCCAGCTCGCCGGGGGCGCGAGCATCACCCCGAGCGACGGCGTGGATGTCCGCTGGGCCGACCTGAGCCCCGATCCCAACGTGAACTTCACCGCGGGCGTCGAGAACGTGCCGGTCCCCGGCAGCTTCACGCATGACGCCTCGGCCACGACCTACTTCTTCAAGCCCCTGTTCTCCTACGGCTCCGGCGGTCAGAAGCTCATCTTCACCGTGTCCGTGTTCCAGGCGCTCAAGGACCTGTCGGGCAACAGCCTGGTCAACCCGCGCTCGGACGGTCCGTTCAAGGCGGACGGCCTCGGCACGGCGACGGGCAAGATCCTCAACGAGAGCTTCGACACGCTCGTCAACAACGACACTTCCAAGACGGACGCGGACTGGAGCGGCACCGTCCAGGGCCAGCTGCAGGGCGCGGCCGTGACGACCCGTCGCGTCTGGATCACCGGCTACCAGGAGGTGGTGAACCGCAGCCAGGGTCAGTACAACCCGATCATCGACCCCCTGATCGGCGCCGCGATCAACCAGTACATCACGAACCTCTCGCCGCCCTCCAACCAGGGTCGGCGCGTGCAGTGGGCGTTCGACGACGTCGAGCTCGGCGCCGCCGGCACCGTGACCGCCGCCGGCTGGGGTCCGGACAGCAACGCGACGTTCGCCGCGACCTACCCGGAGGTCATCCTCCGCATCGGCTACCAGAAGAGCGCCTCGCTCTCCCTGTCGAGCTCCTTCTCGGCCAACTACGGCGCGTCGCCGCTCATCTACTACAAGGGCTCCTACAGCGTCAGCCAGAAGGCGAACGTCGGCAACGAGTACCCGCTGCCGAACGGCGGCATGTCCCCGGTCTTCGGCAACGGCTGCGCGCAGCCCACGCCCTCGAACGGCGACCTCGACTGCCTCTTCGCGTTCGGCGGCTATGTGAACTGGCCCGCGCCTTCCTCGTTCTTCGACTGGGTCCCGGGCGACACGTCCGTCGATCACGACTCGGTCCTCCTCTTCGACGCGAGCGTCAACGAGGGCGACACCTGGCAGCAGATCCGCGGCTGGTTCGGCGTGACCTTCCCGAACAGCGGCGTGCTGATCGGCGGCTACCCCGAGCGCCGCATGTACGCGACGTTCGAGGAGGACGTCCCGAACCCGCCCCCGAGCTTCGCGGCCGGACGCCTGAACCCCGAGCCGTCGGTCACGGACACCGCGTTCACGATCACGAAGCGCGTGAGCATCGCCCAGTCGCGCTTCTACACGCCGCTCGCGGGCAGCCCCGGCGGCCCGTACGTGGGACCCTACTCCGCCGCTCCGGGCAACACCTTCGGCACGAAGTCCGACTACGCGCCGATGGTCATCAGCCCCTCGGTGCAGGCCGGTGGCGCGACGTACCTCGTCGAGTACGAGGGCGCGGATCAGCTCGATCCCGCCAGCTCCCGCACGGCGATCAACGTGTCGTTCTTCACGACGGGTTGGGTCACGAACGTCAACACGTGTGACGGTCACCCGTACCTCCGCTGGAGGATCACGCTCGTCGCGAACCTGATCAGCAACCAGGTTCCCAAGATGGCGAACGTCCTCGTCCCGATCACCCAGCTGCCCTGACCAGCTCTCCCCGGACCGGGGCGCCCCCGCTGCGCGCCCGCCGGGTACAAATACCGGGGCCACGCCCAGTGCGGGGGCGCGCGCGTGTGCGGGGGGGCCACCCCCCGGGGGGCCCCCCACCCGGGAAGCACGAACGATGCGAACTCGGATCCTCCGGTTCCTCGCGGTCCCGGCCGCGCTGGCGGCCAGCCTGACGGCCGTCTCCTGCGGTGGGGGCAACGGCGGCGCCGACATGGTGCTGGTCGGGTTCAACCTGCCCAACATCGCCGGCGTCCCCCTCAACCAGCCGCTGATCTACACGTTCAGCGACAACGTGGACCCGAGCTCGGTCACGCCGGACACCCTCCAGGTGGTCGGGCAGCCGTCGTTCACCTTCGAGACGATCGTGGTGGACGGTAACCTGGTCGCCGAGCTGCCCTCCATCCCCACGTTCGACGACTACTCCGACTCGGGACTCGCGGCGAACACGACCTACAACGTGTTCCTGCCGGTCTTCCCTGCGGTGGACACGGTCAAGAGCGTCACCGGGCGTCCTCTGGTGAAGGCCGAGTCCTTCACCTTCCAGACGTTCCCCGCGCCGCTCTTCATCGAGGCCCGACGGCCGCTCGTGCACACCCCCGGCCCGGTCACGGGCGGCGTGGGCGCGCGCGGTGACGAGGACGGCTGCCTCCAGAACCCCACGAACTCGCTCTACGACGCCAACAACCCGTTCCAGGCGGGCACCGACGCCTTCGCGCGTCTCCTGTGCCTGCAGAACGACGGCGCGCCCATGGTCATCCTCGACCAGTGCTCGCCGACGCACGACCAGCGCGCGGTGGGCACGCCTTCGGCGACGGCCCCCGGCACCCTCGACCTCGGGGCCATCCGGATCCGGTTCAACGAGCCCCTCGACCCGCTGACGATCACGCCCTTCGTTCAGCCCCTGGCTGCGAACGTCCAGCTGTGGCGCGTCGCCGATGCCAACCTGATCCCGCTCGCGATCCCCGTCCAGGTGCCGACGAACATCCCGGTGGTCGTGCAGGACCTGAACAAGATCGAGGTGGTGCTGGTGCCGGTGGGGCCCCAGCCTCAGGGCATCTACGCCGTCAACGTGAAGAGCATCAAGGACCTCGCGGGCAACTTCCTCAACCCCGCGACGCGTCCCGACCCCGTCCCCGCCGGGTACGGCGCGATCGACACCTACCTGAACGGCCGCATCCCGATCGGCTATCGCTACTACTTCCGCACGCTCGAGCTGCCGGCGACCGCGGGCTCGGTCACGGAAGGCTTCGGCAACAACTTCAACGAGCTCACGCACGACCTGTTCACCTTGACCACGCCCCCGGGCGCGCCGACCACCCCGATCCCCGGCTCGCCGAAGGTGGCACTCCTGAACACGTTCACGCTCATCAAGACCCAGCCGGGCCAGAGCACGAACGCGAACTGGAACGGCACCTGGGCGGTCTTGCCGCAATCCGCGCACACGGCTGCGTACATCTGCTTCGGCCGGCGCTCGCCTCCATAGCTGTCGCCGTATCCGCCGCCGCCACCGCCGTCGCTGTCACGGT
>CAZJJQ010000105.1:0-305 GCA_964546345.1 uncultured Planctomycetales bacterium | reverse complement strand
CGCCGGTCGCCTGAAGGCCGTCTTCAAGCCCTACCTGGGCACCGGTGAGGATGGCGTCTTCAACCTGGCCGGGGGCAGCGCCACGCTGTCGAGCGACACCGGCAGCTTCGACAACGACGGCGTGTTCGAGTTCGAGAGCTTCAACCTCGGGGCAGGCGCGAGCCTGACGCTGACGGGCTCGAAGCCCCTCCTCATCCTGGTCCGGGGGGCGTGCACCATCGCGGGCAAGATCAACGGTTCCGGCGCCGCGGGCGGCTACGGATTCGAAACGGACTGGACAGTCCGGTACACGAACACGACGGCCC
>CAZJJQ010000104.1:6969-9533 GCA_964546345.1 uncultured Planctomycetales bacterium | reverse complement strand
CCCGGCTGCTCGCGCTCCTCGGGGACCTCGCCGCGCCGCCGGCGCCGGTCCGCCCCGAGGCGCCCCCGGGCGAGGCGCCCCGCTCTCCCGCCGACCGGCTGGCCGCGCTCGCCGAGGACCTCAAGCGTTTCGTCGCGGAGCAGCGCCGGGTGCTCGAGACCACGAAGGACGTCGAGAAGCGCGCCAGCGAGGACCTCTCGACGGGGGACGAGGAGCTGCTCGGCAAGCTGGCCGAGCAGGAGGCCGCGTGGGCGAAGCTGTTCGAGGAGGCGTTCACCGACCTCTCGAAGGTGCCGAAGCAGGACTTCGCCGACGCCTCGCTCCTCGAGGAGCTGAACCAGGTCTACATGGAGGTCCAGAAGGCCTCGGAGGCCCTCTCGGCGAAGAAGGTCGAGCTGGCGGTCCCCGCGGAGCAGGGCGGGCTCGAGCTCGCCGAGAGGCTCGAGACGAACCTCGAGCGCTGGATCCCCGACACGCCGGACCGCGAGAAGTGGGTGATGGAGGAGCCGCCGCAGGAGTACGACGTCCCGCTCGCCGACCTCCCGAGCGAGCTCGAGGACATCGTCGGAGACCTCATCGACTCCGAGGAGGAGATGGACGAGAGCGTCGAGGACGTCTCGTCGTCGTGGATGGACTCGCTCGACAAGGGCGCGGGGTGGGACGCCACGGACGGCCCCATCTCGAACATGAGCGCGCGCGGCATCACGGGCAACCGGCTGCCGAACCAGAACGAGATCGGCGGCAGGTCCGGCGAGGGGCGCAGCGGCAAGAGCCACGGACAGATGGTCGAGGGGACCGCCGAGGGCAAGGGGGGGCGCCAGACTCCGACCCGCAAGACCGAGTCGCCGTTCGAGGCCGGCTCCGTCAAGGACTCGTCCCGCGACCCGCGCGGCGGCGCCACCGGCGGCGGCAAGGTCGCGGGCGAGGGAGAGACGGGGCTCCGGGGCACCCCGCCGCCCCCCGTGAAGGCCAAGCTCGACCGGCTGAAGGGGAACCAGGGCGAGCTGCGGCAGCAGGCCGAGCGCCTGCAGCGGTGGCTGCGCGCACTCCATCTCCCGAGCGGCGAGGTGGACGCGGCCATCGAGCAGATGAGGTGGATCGAGGAGCACCTCGCGAGCGGTCAGGGCTTCGACCTGCGCCAGGCGCACGCCGAGGTGAAGGACGCGCTCGCGGTCGCGCGCCGGGCGCTCGCCGCCGAGGCCGACGCGCTCCGCACGAAGGAGGCCGCGCTCCCCGCCGAGGTGCGGCGCGAGCTCTTCTCGGGCCTGCGCGAGCCGATCCCGCCGGGCCTCGAGGAGGTGGTCAAGGCCTTCTACGAGGCGATCTCGCGCGGCGGACGGAGGGAGGCCGGGAAGTGACCCCCCGCGCCCCCCTCCTCCTTCCTGCCTGCGCCCTCCTCTCGCTCCTCGGCGCGGCGGCCGGCCTGCGTGCACCGTGCGCGCGCGCGGCGGACGGGCCGAGCTTCTCCGAGCGTCTCGCCGCGGCGCGCCGGCTCGAGCCCGACGGCGTCGTGATCGCGTTGCCCGCGGCGCCGGGGGCGGAGCCCGAGCCGTGCGTCCGCGTCGAGCGTGCCTCGGAGATCGCGATCTTCCTCGACCATTGTGGTGGAGCGACCCCGCGCGAGGTGCTCCTCGGGCCCGGGGCCGCGCCCGAGGCCGCGCGGCTCGTGCTGCTCCACGGCCGCGACCCGCTGCTCTCGGTCTCCGTGACCGAGCACGGCTTCCGCGCGCCGATCGGGGCCGGGAGGGCGTTTGCGTTCTCCTCGGCCTCGCTCCTGCGCTGGACGCGCGACCGGCTCACCGCGCCCGATCGCCGCCTGCTGCCGCCGCGCACCGACGCCGACGTCGCGCCGCGCATCGTCGCGTTCGAGAGGGCCGTGGCGGCCCAGGGCAAGGCGGCGCCCACGGGGCCGCTCGAGCTGGTGGTGAACGGACGCCTCGAGGAGACGCTCACCGACGCCGCGAGCCCGATCGGCTGGGATCGCGTGGACGGGGTGACCACGTTCTGGCGCCTCGATCCCGTCGACCCGAAGGGCCACGGCCACGTGCTCGTGATGGACACCGACGTCTACGAGCACGAGTGGAAGCGTCGGCAGGAGGAGATGGCCAAGGACCCGGACTCGCCGCCCTGGCCCAAGACGCCGGTGCCCGAGCGCGACCAGTACGCGACCGTCGGCGGCAACCACGGGGTCTCGATCTACGGCGATCCGATGCCCGTCGAGCCGGGGCGACCCTATCGCCTGCGCCTCGCGTTCCGGACCGACCTGCCGTCGGGCGTCGCCAAGGTCTGGGTGCGCGGCTACGGCACGCTGGACACGCGGCGGGGGCCGGAGACGCGGCGGCTCTACGACGCGCTCGTCACCCTGCGGATGGGGTCGCCGGGCTGGAAGACGCATTCGATGGTCTTCCACCCGACGAAGACGACGCCCTCGGTCACCACGATGCGCGTGATGCTGTACGGCTACTGGCCTCGCGGCTCGTACGCGTTCGACGACGTGTCGGTGATGCCCATCTCCGACGAGGAGTACGCGAAGGCGAAGGACACCGAGCGCAGCGACGTGAAGT
>CAZJJQ010000104.1:0-6869 GCA_964546345.1 uncultured Planctomycetales bacterium | reverse complement strand
TCCCGCAGCCGTGTCCGATGGGGAGCAGGCGCGGGCTCGCCCGCTGCACGCGAACGACCGGAGACCCGCGTCGCTAAGTCCGCCCCCGGCACCCGGTTGCGTGCGACGTCGCATCGCCTCCGTTGCGACCGGCAACGCACGGCGTCCGTGGCAAGGGTGTTGCTAGGGGGCCGTCATCCGCGGGCGGGCACCATGCCTCGTTCGGCGTCGAGATCCCTGACCTCTCCTACTTCGAGCGGCTGATCGCCTGCCGCCACGCGTGTCCCGTCCACACGGACGCGAGCGGGTACGTCCAGGCGGTCGCGCGGGGCGACTACGCCCTCGGGTACCGGATCGCGCGGGGGCCGAATCCCTTCGCCTCGATCTGCGGGCGGGTGTGCGGGGCCCCCTGCGAGACCGCGTGCCGCCGCGGCTCGATCGACCGACCGGTCTCGATCCGGGCGATCAAGAGGACGACGACGGAGCGCCACGGGGTCGAGACGGTGCCCGACCTGCGGGAGACGCTCGCGATGTCCACCGCGGCGGGGTCGCTCACGCCGACGCCGCGGGGGAAGAAGGTCGCGGTCGTGGGGGCGGGGGTCGCGGGCATGACCTGCGCCCACGACCTCGCACGGCTGGGGTACGCGGTGACGGTCCTCGAGGCGATGCCGGAGCCGGGGGGGATGCTGCGCTACGGGGTGCCGAAGTTCCGGCTGCCGGCCGACCTCGTCGCGCGCGAGGTGGCGGCCATCGTCGAGCTCGGGGTCGAGCTCCGCTGCGGCGTGCGCGTCGGGACGGACGTGACGCTCCCCGACCTCCGGCGACAGGGCTTCGACGCGGTGTTCGTGGGCGCCGGCCTGTGGCGCTCCCGGAGCCTGCCGCTCCCCGGGAAGGAGCTGGCGGGGATCGTGCCCGGGCTGCGCCATCTCCACGACTTCAACGTCGGCGCGAAGGTGCCGCCCCTCGGCCGCGTCGTGGTGATCGGCGGGGGCGACGTCGCCTACGACTGCGCCCGCACCGCCGCGCGCCTCCCGGGCACCACGTCGGTGACGCTCATGTGCCTCGAGTCGCTCGAGCAGATGCCCGCCTCGGACGTCGAGATCCTCGAGGGCGACGAGGAGTCGATCGTCCGGCGCAACGGGATCGGCCCCGTCGCGTTCGCCGGCGCCGACGGCCGCGTCACCGGTGTCGTCGCGCGCCGCGCCTCGCGTGTGTTCGACGAGCAGGGGCGGTTCGCGCCGGTGCTCGAGGAGGGCACCGACGAGACGATCCCGTGCGACACCGTGCTCCTCGCGGTCGGGCAGGAGGGGGACCTGACGCTCCTCGCGGGCGTCGAGGGGGTCGAGATCGGCCGCGGAGGCACGGTGAAGACCGACTTCGCCACGGGGCGGACCTCGGTGTCCTGGCTCTTCGCCGGCGGCGACGTCGCGCTGGGGCCCCGCCTGTTCATCGACGCCGTGGCCCAGGGGCAGCGCGCCGCGCGTTCGATCCACGAGGACCTCTCCGGCGAGCGCCTCGAGAAGGACCCGTCCCGGTCGTTCGTCTGCGAGCGGGTGCGCGACGGCCTGCGCCACGACTACCTCGGGGAGCGGCGGCTCTTCCCGCCCGCCACCGCGGTGGCCGCGCGCCTCTCCGCGCCCGACGCCCAGGTCGAGACCGCCTACGTGGACGCCGACGCCCGCCAGCAGGGCTCGCGCTGCCTGCGCTGCGAGGTGGAGACGGTCTTCGACGGGAGCGTCTGCATCCTCTGCGGTGGCTGCGTGGACGTCTGTCCGACGTACTGCCTGCGCCTCGTCCCCATCGAGGAGCTGGGCGACGACCTGACCGGGCCGCCGGGCTCCACGGCGATCATCAAGGACGAGACGCGGTGCATCCGCTGCGGACAGTGCGCCGTCCGCTGCCCCACCGACGCGATCACGATGGAGCGGCTCGCCGGGCACGAGCCGTGGGAGGTGACGCATCCATGAGCGACTCCACCGGATACCTGCTGATGGGGGGGCTGCTCATGGCGCTCGGCGGATGGGTGTTCTTCCTGCTCGCGCTGCGTTCGGGGCAGTTCCGGGACGTCGAGGCCGTGAAGCACCAGATGTTCGAGGAGGAGCGATGAGCCGACTGGATGCGTTGCACGACGAGCGGGCCGGAGGGCCTCCCCCGACCCGGCGGAGCTTCATGACGTGGGTGGCGGCGGGCGCGTTCGGCGCGTGCGCCGCGGTGATGACCGCGTTCAACCTGATCTTCCTGCGCCCGCGCGTGACCACCGGCGAGGCGAACAAGATCCGGGTGGGCAAGCCGGAGACGTTCGGCTCGGGCAGCGTCGTCGAGTTCAACGACGCGAAGGTCGTGGTGCGGCGCGACGGCGACCGCTTCAGCGCCGTGAGCACGGTCTGCACCCATCTCGGCTGCACGGTGAAGCGCACGGACGTGGGCTTCGAGTGCCCGTGCCACGGCAGCGTGTACGACGCCATGGGCGGGGTCCTGGGCGGCCCCGCGCCGAAGTCGCTCCCGTGGTTCCGCATCACCCTGACGCCCACCGGCGAGCTCGAGGTGGACAAGCAGGCCGTCGTCCCCACGGGCACGACGCTCGAGGTCCCGTCGTGACCGTGGATCGCCCCGTCCTTCCCCCCGATCCGGGGGAGGACGTGCCGGGCTTCAAGGAGACCGTGCTCGGGCTGCCGGGCAGGGTCTGGCGGTCGATCGCCAGGTCGAGGCCCATCCCGCGCACCGAGCTCGAGAAGTCGCAGGCGGTCGCCGACAACTTCTTCTTCCACATCCACTCCGCCAAGGTGCGCGAGCGCTCGCTGCGGTGGAAGACCACCCTCGGCCTCGGCCTCCTGACGATGAACCTGTTCCTCGTGCTGTGCGTCACGGGGATCCTGCTGATGTTCTATTACGTCCCCTCCCCCGAGGAGGCGTACAAGCGCATGCTGGACCTGCAGGGGGCCGTGTTCTTCGGCCGTTTCCTGCGCAACGTCCACCGCTGGGCGGCCGAGGCGATGGTGCTCGTCGCGATCCTGCACATGCTGCGGGTGTTCCTGACGGGCTCGCACAAGCGGCCCCGCGAGTTCAACTGGGTGATCGGGGTCGTCCTGCTCCTCCTGACCCTGTTCATGTCCTTCACGGGGTACCTCCTCCCCTGGGACCAGCTCGCCTTCTGGGCCGTCACGGTCGGCACGGCCATCGCCCGCTACGCGCCGATCGTGGGGGACGAGCTGCGCTACGTCCTGCTCGGCGGCAACGAGGTCGGCGCGGAGGCGCTCCTGCGCTTCTACGTCCTCCACGTCGCCGTGCTGCCCGCCGCGATGGTGGTGCTCATCGGCTGGCACTTCTGGCGCGTGCGCAAGGACGGCGGCCTCGCGCGTCCGACGACGCCCGAGGCCCCCGGCGGCCGGACGCCGGTGTCGCCGGCCGAGCTGCCCGCGTTCGAGCGCTTCCCCGCGAGCCCGGCGAAGACGTACGGGCTCATGGCCGTCGTCCCGCTGCGCACCCCCCAGACGGGCGGAGACGTCGAGAAGCAGGTCCCCTCCTGGCCCTCGGCGCTCGGCCGCGAGCTCCTGCTGCTCACCGGCACGCTGCTCCTGCTCTCCGTGGCCGCGGTGCTCTGGGACGCGCCCCTCGAGGGCATCGCCGACCCGTCGCACCCGCCGAACCCGGCCAAGGCCCCGTGGTACTTCCTCGGGCTGCAGGAGATGGTGTCCTACGACGCCTTCTGGGGCGGCATCGGGATCCCCGGGCTCCTCGTGTTCCTCGCGATCCTGGCGCCGTACCTCGAGCGGCGCTCGGGCGGCGAGGGCACCTGGTTCCACCCCAAGCGCTCCGCGGTCAACTGGCTCTTCCTCTCCGTGCTCGCGACCCTCGCGGTGCTGACCCTGATCGGCACGTTCTTCCGCGGGGCGAACTGGGCGTTCGTCACTCCCTGGTAGGAGCGCGGCCATGTTCATCCGCAACGCCCTCTTCGCGACGAGCCTCGCCTTCACCGGCGTCGTCGCGGGGGTCATCTTCACCGCGACGGACGAGCCGTGGCGCCGGCACCAGTCGGCGTACTACGACGCGGCGCTCGGCCGGGCCTCGAGCCAGAGCGTCAAGGACGCGATCCGAAGCGCGGGCCTCGAGATCAAGCAGGACCGGCTGACCGGCGTGGGGCCGGAGGCCCGCGTGGACCGCTGCCGGACGTGCCACATGGCCGTCGAGGACCCGGCCTTCAAGGAGGGCAAGCAGCCGCTGCGCACGCACCCGGAGGTGAAGGGGCACGCCTTCACGGAGTTCGGCTGCACGATCTGCCACGAAGGCAACGGCCGGGCGATCACCGAGGAGGAGGCGCACCTCTGGAAGGACCCGCACGCGCTCGAGCCCGTGCTGCGCGCGCCCTACCTCGAGTCGTCGTGCGGGCGCTGCCACCCCGAGCCCTACGTGGACGAGACGCCCCACCTGCGTCGGGGGCGCGCGCTGTTCGAGCAGTACGCCTGCTTGGGCTGCCACACGGTGCGCGGCGTCTCCCGCGGCACGCTGGGGCCCGACCTGACCGACGTCGGCAACCGCTGGCCGCTCGCCTACCTGCGCGAGTCCATCGAGGAGCCCACGGCCAACGCGCCGCTCTCGATGATGCCGAAGCTCCGGATCCCGCCCGAGGACGTGACCGACCTCGTGGTGTTCCTCAAGAGTCGCCGCGGCCGGACGCTCGTGGAGGACCCGATCACGCAGCGGACGCGGACCCGGGGGTGGAAGGACCAGCGTCCGCCCGAGGTGGCCGTGACCCCCGAGGCGGGGGCCGAGGCCGTGCGGCGACGCGGCTGCGTCGCGTGCCACAAGGTCGGCGCGGAGGACGGCGGGCTCGCTCCCGACCTGTCGTTCGTCGGCCTCGTGCGCAAGCCGGAGTACGTCGAGCGGCACCTGGCCGACCCCCGTCGCGACACGCCCGACAGCAACATGCCCAACTTCTGGATGGCGCCGAGCGAGCGCCAGGCGATCACGGCCTACCTGACGGCGAAGAAGGACGCCGCGGTGCCCGCGACGCCCGCCGAGCAGTACAAGGCGCTGTGCTCGCGCTGCCACGGCGAGAAGGGCGACGGCGCGGGCCCGGCGGCCGGGAACCTCGTCCCCCGGCCGAGGCAGTTCACGAACGCGCGCTTCTTCGAGTGGCTGGCGCCGGACCGCGCCTGGCGCGCGATCCGCAAGGGCGTGCCGGGCACCGCGATGCCGCCCTTCGAGCGGCTGCTGGACGACGCGCAGGCGCAGGCTCTCTTCTCCTGGATCCGCACGGAGTTCGCCGGCGGGGACAAGCCCACCAAGGTGGCCACGCGCCGGCTCCCGGAGCGCAATCCCGTCGCGTGGACGCCCGAGGCCTTCGAGCGCACGAGGGCGGTCTTCCGCCAGCGCTGCTTCGGGTGCCACGGGCTGATCGGCGACGGGAAGGGCCCGAACGCCCCCGACCTGCTCCCCCGGCCCCGCAACCTGACCAACCGGCCCTTCTTCACCCCGCTCGACGACCTGCGGCTCTTCGAGTCGATCACGTACGGCGTCGTGGGGACGGGCATGCCCGCCTGGGACTACCTCCCCGAGGACCAGCGCTGGGACCTGGTGAACTACGTTCGAGGCCTCTCCGTCACGGGAGCGGCCGCGGAAAGGAGCAAGAAGTGACCGCCGCCGTCCCGACCGCCCCGAACGGGCGCCCGCTCGCCGACCAGCCGGCGGCGAAGTGGTTCATCCTGAGCTCGGTCGTCTTCTTCGCGATCACGGCCCTCGTCGGCGTGCTCGTCTCCCTGAAGTTCCTGTGGCCCGAGTTCATGGGCTCGGCGCCCTGGCTGACCTTCGGCCGCATGCGCCCGCTCCACGTGAACGGCGTGCTCTTCGGGTGGCTCCTCGCCTGCGACATCGGGCTCGTCTTCTACGTCGTGCCGAGGCTGTGCGGCAACCGGCTGTGGAGCGAGAAGCTCGGCGTCGCGACCTGCGTGCTCTTCGACGCGATCATCCTCGCGGCCGTCTACACCACGCTCTCGGGCACGACCCAGGGGCTCGAGTACGCCGAGCCGCCGTTCGTCCTCGACGTCGGGGTCACCCTGGCCTGGGTGCTCTTCGGCCTCAACGTGTTCATGACGATCGCGACGCGCAAGCACGAGAAGATGTACGTGAGCCTGTGGTACATCATGGGCGCGATCGTGTGGACGGCCTTCGTCTACATCAGCGGCAACTTCGCGACGATGTTCCAGAAGGGGATCTCGCAGGCGAACCTGAACTGGTTCTACGTCCACAACGCCGTCGGCCTGATCTTCACGCCGCTCGGGATCGCGCTGGCCTACTACTTCATCCCGCTCGCGGCCGACAAGCCGCTCTACAGTCACCGGCTCTCGATGATCGGCTTCTGGTCCATCGCGTTCATCTACGTGTGGACGGGGGCCCACCACATGCTCCACGGGCCCATCAGCGAGTGGCTCCAGACGGTGGCCATCCTCTTCAGCGTGATGCTGATCATCCCGGTCTGGACCGTGATCACGAACTTCTACGGCACGGTCGCGGGCCGCTGGGACCGGGTGAAGGCGAGCCCGATCCTCAAGTTCCTCATGGCGGGCACGACCTTCTACCTGCTCACCTGCTTCCAGGGGCCCATGCACTCCCTGCGCTCGGTGAGCGCGATCGTGAGCAAGACGGACTGGATCGTCGGCCACGCGCACATGGCCGTCCTGGGGGCCTTCAGCTTCTTCGCCATCGCGGGGACGCTCTGGAGCCTGCCCCGGATCACGGGCCGCCCGCTCCACTCCGAGGCCCTCGCGAACCGCGCGTTCTGGCTGATGCTCTGGGGCGGGTTGACCTACTTCGTCAGCCTGTGGGTGGGCGGCTTCATGCAGGGGCTCCAGTGGAACGACCCCAGCATTCCGTTCATCGACACGGTGAAGTTC
>CAZJJQ010000103.1:0-9620 GCA_964546345.1 uncultured Planctomycetales bacterium | reverse complement strand
GCCGCATCCTCCTCCCCGAGGACTGGCCCGGTCACCCGCTCCGCAAGGACTGGGAGTACCCGGTCGAGTACCACGGGATCCCCATCATCCCGCCGGAGGGCCGATGAGCGACGCCGCTCCCGCCGCCCGCCCGCCCGCCGCCCCCGCGGCGAGCCACCCCGTGGACAGCCCGATCCTCCCGCCCGCGACGCCGCCGGTGCTCGAGGCAGCCGATCTCGAGCGCCTCGTCGGTCAGTCCCTCCGCACGGAGGAGCTGGTCATCAACATGGGCCCGCAGCACCCGAGCACGCACGGGGTGCTGCGCGTCGTGATCAAGACCGACGGCGAGGTCGTGACCGCCCTCCAGCCGCACGTGGGGAACCTCCACCGCTGCGCGGAGAAGATCGGCGAGTCGCTGCCCTACTACCAGTGGCTGCCCTACGTAGACCGCATGGACTACCTGGCGGCGATCAACAACGAGCACGGCGCGTGCATCGCCATCGAGCGGCTGGGCGGCCTCGAGGTGCCGGAGCGCGCCGAGTACGTCCGCATCGTGCTCGCCGAGGTCCAGCGCATCATCTCCCACCTCATGGCGGTGGGGGTGTACGGGCTCGACGTCGGCGCGATCACGCCGTTCCTGCACACCTTCCGCGAGCGCGAGCGGGGCCTCGACCTCCTCGACCACATCGCGGGCGGGCGGCTCCTTTACCACGTGATCCGGCTCGGCGGCGTCAAGCGCGACCTGACCCAGGACTGGATCGACGAGTGCCACGCCTTCCTCGAGCAGATCGAGCGGCGCCTGCCCGAGTACAACGCGCTGATGCTCGACAACCACATCTTCCAGGAGCGCACCTGCCGGATCGGCGTCATCGACCGGCCGACCGCGATCGCCTGGGGGGTGACGGGGCCGGCGCTCCGCGCGGCGGGGGTGGACTGGGACTGCCGCCGGGACGCGCCCTACTCCATCTACGACCGCTTCCAGTTCGAGGTGCCCGTCGGGGTGCCCGACGGCCTGCCCGGCGTGCCGGGCGACTGCTGGCGCCGGCACTGGGTGCGCGTGCGGGAGATCGAGCAGTCGGTGCGCATCGTGCGGCAGGCGCTGCGCGAGCTGCCCCCCGGCCCGGTCCAGGGCAAGGTGCCGAAGGGCTTCAAGCCGCCGAAGGGCGAGGTCTACGTCCGGGTCGAGAACCCCCGCGGCGAGCTCGCGTACTACGTCGTGTCCGAAGGCGCCGACCGTGCGTGGCGCCTGCGCGTGCGCGGCCCCTCCTTCAGCAACATCGCGGCCATCACGCAGGTCGGCGTGGGCACCCTGATCGCCGACCTGGTGGCCCTCATGGGCAGCCTGGACATCGTGCTGGGCGAGGTCGATCGCTGATGAAGGACTACATCGACAGCCTCTGGGCGAAGCACGCGTTCCTGCAGGAAAACCTCCCGGTGGGCCTCGGCTACACCACGGGGATCCTGGTCGCCTGCACGCTGGTCCTCCTGCTGGTCAGCCTGTTCGCCGGCGAGATCGTGTGGATGGAGCGCCGCATCGCCGGCCGGATCCAGGCCCGCATCGGCCCGAACCGCGTGGGCCCCCAGGGCCTCCTCCAGTTCCTCGCCGACGGCCTGAAGCTGATGGCGAAGGAGGACGTCATCCCGTCGGGCGCCGACCGGCTGGTGTTCCTCATCGCCCCCTACATCGTGTTCGCGGGGGCGTTCGCGGCGTTCGCGGCCATGCCGTTCGGGTACGGGCTGGTCGCCTCCGACATGAACTTCGGCCTCTTCTTCATGCTCTCGATCTCGAGCATCGAGGTCGTGGGCGTGATCATGGCCGGCTGGTCGAGCAACTCGAAGTGGTCGATCCTCGGGACCATGCGCGAGGTCGCGCAGATGATCTCGTACGAGATGCCGCTCGCGATCTCGGCGCTCACGGTCGTGGTGCTGGCCGGCACGCTGAACCTGACCGACATCGTGCAGCAGCAGTCGGGCTGGGTGTGGAGCTGGTGGGTGTTCCGCAGCCCCGCCACCTTCGTCGGCTTCTTCATCTTCTTCACCGCGGCGCTCGCCGCCCTCAAGCGCGCGCCGTTCGACCTCCCCGAGGCCGAGAGCGAGCTGGTGGCGGGCTTCCACACCGAGTACACGGGCTTCCGGTTCGCGATCTTCTTCCTGGCCGAGTACGCGGGGATGTTCTTCTTCGCCCTGCTCACCTCGGTGCTGTTCTTCGGGGGCTGGCACCTCGGCGTGCCGGTGGACCTCTCGACCGGGATCGGCCGCGCGATCGGGTTCTTCGTCCTCTTCGGGAAGTCGGCCGCGTTCCTCTCCATCATGATCTGGATCCGCTGGTCGCTCCCCCGCTACCGCGTCGATAAGGTCATGTACCTCTGCTACAAGGTCCTCCTGCCCTGGAGCGTCGTGGCCGTCGTCGTGGCCGCCCTCCAGGTCCTGATCACGGGAGGTCGCTGACCATGGGCTACCTCGGCCGGATCTGGCACGGCATCGCGACCACCGCCGTCGGCATGAAGCTGACGTGGCGTCACTTCTTCACGAAGCCGACCACCATCCAGTACCCCGAGGAAGGGGCCTACTTCAGCCCGTACGAGCGGGGGCTGCACGAGTTCGAGCCCGACAAGTGCATCGCCTGCCACCTGTGCGCCAAGGCGTGCCCCGTGGACTGCATCACGATCGAGGGGCCGAAGCTCGGGGTCACGAAGTACGAGATCGACTACGCCAAGTGCCTGTTCTGCGGGCTCTGCGTCGATCCGTGCCCGGTGGACTGCATCCACATGGGGCAGCAGTACGACCTCACGACCTTCGAGCGCGTCGAGGGCACCAAGATCGACTTCACCCAGGGCGAAGGCCCCTGGCGCACGGCGCGCACCAGCGCGGCCCCGGGCGCCGGCCTCCAGCGGGAGGGCTAGTCCATGGGCTCCCTCGCCGCAGCCGCCCTCCCTGCGTCCCCCGTCCTTTCGGGTCTGGTCCCCGACCTGACCGCCTCGATGCCCGCGATCCTGTTCTGGGCCCTCACGGTGCTCGCCATCGCCTCGGCGGTCATGGCGGCCATCGCCCCGCGCATCGTGCACGCCGCGTTCGGGCTCATGGCGGCGTTCTTCGGGGTGGCCGGGCTCTACGCGCTCCTCGGCAGCGACTTCCTCGCCCTGACCCAGATCATCGTCTATGTCGGCGGCATCCTCATCCTGATCGTGTTCGGCGTGCTCCTGACCGGCCGTGCGAAGTCTCAGCTCGGCCTCGAGAAGCCGTCGAGCCGGGTGCCCGCGATCCTGGCGGGGGCGCTCCTGCTCGCCGGGCTCGTGATCGCGATCTTCCGGTCCGACTTCGGCGGCAGCCGGCCCCTGGCCGACCTCCCCGAGCCGAAGGCCACCACGGCCGCGTTGGGCCGCTCCTTCCTCGCCACCGACCAGTACCTCTTCCCGTTCGAGCTGGTCTCCGTGTTCCTGCTCCTCGCGCTCGTGGGCGCGGCTTACCTCGTGCGCAGGAGGCGCGACGCCTCGTGAGCCCCTCCTTGCTCCCGTTCGGAACCCTCTCCTGCGGGCCCCTGGGCTCGTTCCTCGGGCAGATCGGCCTCCACCACTTCCTGACGGTGGGGGCGGTCCTCTTCTGCGCCGGCCTCGTCACCGTCCTCGCCCGCCGCAGCGCGGTCGGCATCCTCATCGGGCTCGAGCTGATCCTCAACGCCGCGAACCTCAACCTCGTGGCCTTCGACCGGTTCGGCCCCGCCCCCCTGCGCGGCGCCGTGTTCGCGATCTTCGTGCTGGCCGTGGCGGCGGCGGAGGCGGCGGTCGCCCTCGCGATCATCCTCAACGTCTTCGACTCGCGCGACGAGATCGACGTCGACGAGATCACCTCTCTCCGGGGCTGAAGACCACCGTGCTCTCCCTCGCCCTCGTCATCCTCACCGCGCCCCTCCTGGGCTTCGTCCTCCAGCAGGCGTTCGGCCGGCGCCTGCCCCGCCAGGGCGACTGGATGACCATCCTCGGCATCGGCGCCTCCCTCGCGTGCGCCGTGATCATCCTGTTCAAGGTGCTCGGGGGCGCGTCCCTCGACGCCGCCGACCCGGCGGCCCACGCCCGCTGGGACTGGATGCGGTTCGGGTCGGACGTCTGGACCGTGGGCATCAAGATCGACGGTCTGACCGCGGTCATGCTCGTCGTCGTGACGCTCGTGGCCTTCCTGGTCCACGTGTTCTCGACGGCCTACGTCCACGGCGACCCCAAGTACTGGAAGTTCTTCGCCTGGCTCCAGATGTTCAGCGTCTCGATGCTGATGCTGGTGCTCGCGGACAACCTCCTCACCCTGTTCATCGGGTGGGAGCTCGTGGGCCTGTGCTCCTACAAGCTCATCGGGTTCTGGAGCGAGAAGCCGGCGCCCGGCCACGCCGCGCGCAAGGCCTTCATCACCACGCGCATCGGCGACCTCGGCATGGTCGCCGCGCTGATGATCCTCCACCGGCAGATCCACTCGTTCCGGTTCGAGGACATCGCGCAGGCCGTCTCCTCCGGGGCGCTCTCCGAGACCTGGCGCACCTGGACCTCGCTCGGCCTCTTCATGGCCGCCATGGGCAAGAGCGCGCAGTTCCCGCTCCACGTCTGGCTCCCCGACGCCATGGAGGGCCCGACGCCGGTGTCCGCCCTCATCCACGCGGCCACCATGGTGACCGCGGGCGTCTACCTCGTCGGCCGGCTCTTCATGGTGTTCACGGCCGACTCGCTCCTCGTCGTCGCGACGGTGGGGGCCACGACGGCGGTGATGGCGGGGCTGATCGCCCTCGCCCAGAACGACATCAAGAAGGTGCTGGCCTACTCGACGGTGAGCCAGCTGGGCTTCATGTTCCTCGCGCTCGGCTGCGGCGCCTGGCACGCCGGGCTGTTCCACCTCACCACCCACGCCTTCTTCAAGGCCCTCATGTTCCTGGGCTCGGGCAGCGTGATCCACGCCTGCCACCACGAGCAGGACATGCGCCGCATGGGCGGGCTCTGGAAGAAGCTGCCGATCACGGGGCCGGTGTTCCTGATCGGCGTGCTCGCGATCGCGGGCCTCCCGTTCGTCACCTCGGGCTTCTTCAGCAAGGACGCGATCCTCGCCGGGGCCTGGCACCGCCACCCGGCGCTCGCGGTCCTCGGCCTCCTGGCCGCCTGCCTCACCGCGTTCTACATGACGCGGCTCTTCGTGATGACGTTCCTGGGCCGGCCGAAGGACGAGCACGTGTTCGAGCACGCCCACGAGAGCCCCGCCGCCATGACGATGCCCCTGATCGTCCTCGCGGTGCTCTCGGTCGCCGCCGGCTGGGGCGCCTGGCACTCGACCCTGCTCGACCCGATCAGGATCCTCGGCGCGGCGCCCCTGGCGGGCTCGATCCACGGCCACGAGCACAGCGCGGCGATCATGGTCTTCGCGAGCCTGGCGGGCATCGGCGGCCTGCTCCTCGGCTGGCTGGTCTTCCGCAGCGAGACGCTGGTCGCGCGCCTCAAGGCCCCCTTCAAGGGCCTCGAGACGGCGTTCTCGAACAAGTTCTGGTTCGACGAGCTCTATCGGGAGCTCGTCCTGCGGCCCATCTACCTCGTCGCCCGCTTCTTCTCCTGGACCGACGGCGAGGGCGTGGACGGCGCGGTGAACGCGATCGGTCGCGGAACCGTCGTGACGGCGCGCGCCTCGGGCGTGGTCGATGCGGCGGTCGTGGACGGCGCGGTCCGCGGCACCGGGGCCGTGGTCCTCGCGGGTGGAGGCGGGCTGTCCCGCGTGCAGTCGGGTCGCCTCCGCACGTACCTCGCCCTGGGCGTCGTCGCGGTCGCGCTCGTCCTGATCCTCGTCCCCTGGTTCTAGCGCAACTGTAGGGCCGGAATCCGCATGAACTCGCACCTGCTGACCCTGACGGTCTTCCTCCCGATCGCGGGCGTCCTGCTCTGCCTCCTCGTCCCCCGCGACTCCGCGGGGCGCGCCTGCCGCTGGATCAACCTGCTCACGTGCGTCGCCGTCTTCGGCGCCACCCTGGCGGTGTGGTCGGGCTGGGCCGGCGCCGGCGTGAAGGCGGGCTCCTACGCCCTCGTCGAGGACGGCCTCTGGATCCCGGCCTTCGGGATCCGCTACAACGTGGGCGTGGACGGGGTGAGCGTGGCGCTCCTCCTCCTGACCTCCTTCGTGGCCCTGACCGCGTCCATCGCGTCCTGGCGGATCGAGAAGAGCCCCAAGGGCTACCACGCGATGTACCTCCTGCTGCTCGCGGGCATGCTCGGGGTGTTCGTCGCGCTCGACCTGTTCCTCTTCTACGTGTTCTGGGAGCTCATGCTCCTCCCGATGTACTTCCTCATCGGGATCTGGGGCGGTCCCCGCCGGCAGTACGCGTCGATCAAGTTCTTCATCTACACGCTGGCCGGCTCGGTCCTGCTGCTCGCCGGCATGATCCTGATCTACATCCACCACCACACGTTCCAGATCCCCGAGATCACCGAGATCGCCCGCACGCAGGGCCTGTTCTCCGGCCTCGGGTCCATGGTGGCGCTCCAGCGCGCGGTCTTCATCGGGCTCTTCATCGCCTTCGCCGTGAAGATCCCGTCCTTCCCGCTGCACACCTGGCTCCCCGACGCGCACGTCGAGGCCCCGACCCCGATCTCCATGATCCTGGCCGGCGTGCTCCTCAAGATGGGCGGCTACGGCCTGATCCGGATGGCCTACCCGTTCTTCCCCGAGGCCGCCGCCTGGGCCGGGACCGCCATCGTCGTCATCTCGCTGATCAGCATCGTCTACGGCGCGCTGGTCGCCATGGCCCAGACCGACTTCAAGAAGCTCGTGGCCTACTCCTCCCTGAGCCACATGGGCTTCGTGACGCTGGGCCTCGCGAGCCTGCACGCCGCGGGCGTCTCCGGCGCCATGTACATGATGCTCGCGCACGGCACGATCAGCGCCATGCTCTTCATGGTCGTCGGCGTGATCTACGAGCGCGCCCACCACCGCGACATCGACCGCTTCGGCGGGCTCGCCTGGACGATGCCCGGCTACTTCGCCCTGGCCGCCTTCGCCATCTTCGCGAGCCTCGGGCTCCCGGGCCTGTCCGGCTTCATCGCCGAGATCACGGTCTTCATGGGCTCGTTCGACACCTTCCCCCGGCTCACCCTGATCGCGACGCTCGGCATGGTGGTCACGGCCGCGTACTACCTGATCACCCTCCAGAAGGTCTACCTGGGCGAGACGCCGGCGGTCTACAAGGACCCGGTCCACTACCCCGACGTCTCCCGCCGCGAGCTCCTGGTCCTGATCCCGCTCGCGATCGTGACGCTCTACATGGGCATCCTCCCCCAGCGCGTCATGGACGTCTACCGGCTCGACCTCGAGTCGATCATCGCCCCCGTCCGCCTGGCGGCGGGGCTCAAGTAGCGTCCCATGACGGTCCTCGGCGCCCTCCTCCCCTCGATCCTCCTCACCGCGGGCATCCTCGCGGTGCTCTTCGCGGACATCTTCGCGAAGGGTCGCCGCCCCCTCCTGCTGCCGTGGATCTCGGGGACGGCGCTCGTCGCCGTCGGGTTCCTCTCCGCGGTCTGGCTGGCCCAGGGGCGCGGCGGCGACGCGGTCCTGCTCGGGGCGCTGCGGATCGACGCGTTCGCCCTGGTGCTGACGCTGTTCTGCGCCGTCGCGGGCCTCGTCTCCATCCTCGCGACGCTGGTGGGGGACGGCAACCGGCGGCCGGGCGGCGAGTTCCACGCGCTCGTCCTCGGCGCGGTCCTCGGCATGTCGGTCCTCTCCGCGGCCGTGGACCTCGTGACCCTCTACCTCGCCTTCGAGCTGGTCTCGATCACGGGCTACGTGCTCGTCGGCATGCGCCGCTCCGACCGCCTCGCGAACGAGGCGAGCATGAAGTACGTGCTCTTCGGCGCGGTCTCGTCGGGCCTCATGCTCTACGGCCTCTCGCTGCTCTTCGGGCTGGCCGGGGGCACGAGCCTCGACGCGCTCCGGATCGCCGTGGCGCAGGGCGCGGCGCAGCAGCCCGTGTTCGTGGCCGCCGCCCTGCTCGTCTTCGCGGGCTTCGCCTTCAAGATCAGCGCGGTCCCGTTCCACTTCTGGGCGCCCGACGTCTACCAGGGCGCGCCGACCGCCGTCGCGGGGTTCCTCGCCGTGGCGAGCAAGGCGGCGGGGTTCGCCGGGCTCGTGCGCGTCCTCTCCGCCCTGGGCACGCAGACCTCGACGGCCGCAAGCCCGATGGTCACCTTCCTGCCGAGCGCCGGCCCGCTCTCGACCGTCCTCGCGGTCAGCGCGCTCCTCACCATGACGGTGGGGAACCTGGCCGCCTGCCGCCAGCAGGACCTGAAGCGCCTCCTCGCCTACTCCTCGATCGCGCACGCGGGCTACATGCTCATGGCGCTCGCGGTCTGGACCGAGCCCGCCGTCGAGGCGGTGGTCTTCTACCTCGTCACCTACCTGTTCATGAACCTGGCGGCGTTCCTCGTCGCAGGCATCGTGATCCGCGCGACCGGCACCAGCGACCTGTCCTCCCTCCGCGGCCTCTCGGCGCGCCACCCGTGGCTCGCCGCGGGCTTCACGATCGTGATGCTCTCGTTGACGGGCCTGCCGCCCATGCTCGGGTTCGTCGGGAAGTTCGTCCTGTTCAAGGCCGTCCTCGACCAGGGCTTCGTGTGGCTCGCCGTCGTCGGCCTGCTCAACGGCGCGGTCTCCCTCTACTACTACGCGAAGCCGCTCATGCGCATGTACCTCGACGACGCGGAGCCGACGGCGCCCGCGGTGCCCGTGGGGGCCGGCGCGGCGGTCCTCGCCTGCGCGCTCGTGGTGCCCGTCCTCGCGTTCTTCCTCTGGTGGTCGCCCATCTCGACCTTCGTCCGGGGCGTGGTCCCGGCGCTGGGGCTCCCGTCATGAGCCAGCCGCTGCGCATCGATGCGGTCCCGGTGATCCCGCCGCACCCCTCCGCCGATCCCCTGCGGCGTCGCCTCGACGAGCTCCTCACCCGCTGCTTCTACTCGGGCGCGGGTTACGTGTTCGAGTCCGACCCGCACGTCGTGCCCGACGACGCGCCGCTCCTCCGCGTGCTCGGTCAGATCCGCCAGGAGGACCGCCGTCACGCGCACGCGCTCGCGAGCCTCATCCAGGCGCGCGGCGGGGTCCCCCAGCCGGGCGTGTTCCCCTGGTGGAACCTCGACCTCAACTACCTGACCGTGCCGACGGTCGCCCGCTTCGTGCTCGAGTCGATGCAGGAGGAGGCGGGCCACTACGAGGCGCTCCTCGCCGCCTGGCCCGCCGACGATCCGGGCGGGCGCGCGGCGCTCTCCTCCGTGCGCGCCGACAAGGCGCGGCAGGTGGCCGAGCTCGCCCCCGTCGTCGCCGAGGCGCTCCGCCGCGAGGCCGAGACCTACAAGACGCAGATCGCCGCCGTGAAGAAGGTGCGCGATGCGCGCCTCGCGAAGGAGAAGGCCGCCGCCGAGGCCGCCCGCAAGGCGAAGATGGCGGGCAAGTCCGCCGCGCCGGCCGCCGCCAAGCCCGCGGCCGTCGCCGCGCCGGCCGCGGTGCTCCTCGATCCGAAGGAGCCGGGCATCTCCCCGAAGGAGCGCGCCCGTCGCACCATCGCCCGGTTCCGGGCGGCGGGTCAGGGCCCCGCCCCGGTCGCCGGCGCGCCGGCTCCGGCCGCTGCGAAGGCCGCG
>CAZJJQ010000102.1:0-9674 GCA_964546345.1 uncultured Planctomycetales bacterium | reverse complement strand
CGAGGATCTGCGCCTGGATCGTCACGTCGAGCGCGGTGGTGGGCTCGTCGGCGATGAGCAGCGCCGGGTCGCACAGGAGCGCCATGGCGATCATGACGCGTTGACGCATCCCGCCGGAGAACTCGTGGGGGTACGAACGGATGCGGCGCTCGGGATCGCTGATGCCGACCCGATCGAGCAGGGCCACGGCCCGCTTCACCGCCTCGCGCCGCGACAGGCGGAGGTGGAGCCTCCCGACCTCGGCGAGCTGCTCCTCCACCGTGAGGTAGGGGTTGAGGCTCGTCATCGGGTCCTGGAAGATCATCGCGATCCGGTTCCCCCGGATCCTGCGCATCTCCTTCTCGGGCAACGGGACGAGATCGAGGCCGTCGAAGCGCACCGCCCCCGACGCGATCCGCCCGTTCGGCTTCGCCAGCAGGCGCAGGATCGAGAGGTTCGTGACGCTCTTCCCGCAGCCCGACTCGCCCACGATGCCGAGGATCTCGCCCCGGTGCACGCGGAAGGAGACGTCGTCCACGGCCCGGACCACGCCGTCCTGCGTGCGGAACTCCGTGGAGAGCCCGGCGACATCGAGCAGCGGGGGGGCGGAGGCGAGGGCCATCAGCGGCGGGTCTTCGGGTCCACGGCGTCGCGGAGGGCGTCGCCGACGAGGTTGAGGGAGAGCAGCGTGACGGCGAGGAACAGGCTCGGGAACAGCAGCAGCCACCAGTCCACCTGGATGCCGTTGATGACCGCCACGCCCTCGTCCACCAGGCGGCCCCAGGAGAGGGACACGCCGAGACCGAGATAGGAGAGCGCGGACTCGAGGAGGATGACGGCGGGGACCGTGAGGGTGGCGTAGACCACGATGGGCCCGACGCAGTTGGGGAGGATGTGCCGCCCGATGATGCGGGCGTCGCTCGCCCCCGCGGTGCGCGCGGCGAGCACGAACTCCTGATGGCGCAGCCCGATCACCTGGCCTCGGACGATGCGGGCCATGGAGAGCCACTGGACGGCGCCCAGGGCCGCGAAGATGGGGAGCGGATTGCCGCGGTCCTTGTCCTCGAACATGAGGGTGATCAGGATCACCAGGAACATGTACGGGATGCCGTAGAGGAAGTCTACGAACCGCATCATGACCTCGTCCAGCTTCCCGCCGTAGTAGCCCGCCACGGCCCCCCAGAAGGTGCCGATGAGCACGGAGACGAACGTCGCCACGAGGCCGACCAGGAGGGACATGCGTCCCCCCATCAGCACGCGGGCGAAGCAGTCCCGGCCGAGGGAGTCGGTGCCGAACCAATGGTCGCCGCTCGGCCCCTGGTTGTGGTTGGCGGGGTTGGTGAGCTCGGGGTCGGCGAAGTGCGGGAGCAGCAGCGGCCCCAGGAAGCAGAGCAGGACCACCAGCAGGAGCAGCGAGCCTCCCACCACCGCCCACGGGTTGCGCACCAGCCGACGCCAGGCCTGGGCCCACGGGCCCATGCCCCGGGCGGGGGGAGGCTCGACCGTGCCCGCCGGCGCGACCTCGAGGCCGCTCATCCGCGCCCCCTCACCCGGGGGTCGAGCTGCGCGTACGCGAGATCCACCAGCAGGTTGAAGAAGATCACGAAGCCCGAGTACAGCAGCATGGTGCCGAGCACGACGTAGTAGTCGCGGTTCACCGCGCCCTTGACGAAGTACTGCCCCATGCCCGGGATGCCGAACAGCGTCTCCACCACGAACGAGCCCGTCATGATCTGGGCGGCCGCCGGGCCGAGGTAGGAGACGACCGGGACGATGGCGCCCTTGAAGGCGTGCTTCATCACGACCTCGGACTCGGCGAGGCCCTTCGCGCGGGCCGTGCGGACGAAGTCCTGCGTCATGACCTCGATCGTGCCGCTGCGCGCGAGCCGCGCGATGTAGGCCGCGTACGGCAGCGCCAACGTGATCGCGGGCAGCACGAGATGGCGGAAGCCGCCCCACCCCGCCACGGGTAGCCAGCCGAGCTTGAGCGCGAAGACGAGGATCAGCAGCGCCCCGATGACGAAGGAGGGCAGGGACACCCCGATCATCGAGACGCCCATGCCGAGGCCGTCCGCGAGCGAGCCCGGCCGGAGGCCCGCGCGGATGCCGAGCGTCATCCCGAGCGCGGTCGCGAGGACGAGGGAGAGCAGGCCGAGGGTGAGGCTGACCGGGAGCGCGGGCAGCAGCAGCTCGGTGACGCTCCGCCCCTCGACCTTGATCGCCGGCCCCATGTAGCCGTCCTTCACCAGGTTCTCGACGTACTTCCCGAAGAAGACGGCTCCCCCCACGAAGCTGCGATCGAGGATCCCGTACTTGTCCTCCTGCTGCTTGCGGACCTCCGCGGAGGTGTTCTTCTCGCTCGCGAACGGGTCGCCCGGCGCCAGGAACATCAGCTGGATGGCGACGAACAGGAGCAGCAGGAACAGCGGGATCGCCCAGAGGACGCGGGACAGGGCCATCCGAGGCAGGAACCGGGCGCCGGCCGCGCCGACGAGGGCGCCGACGAGCAGGGCGAGGGGCACGCCGAACGGCCCGCGTCCCAGCAGGAACACGAGGAACCCGAGGGCGATGCCGCCGAGCCCGCGCAGGAGGGGGAGGCGCGACGGCACGTCAGTCCTTCCGGATCCGCAGGTCCCGCAGCGGGTGCAGGTCCTGGAGGTTCGGGATCGTGGTGCCGTCGGGCTGGACCAGCTCGGTGCGGAAGCCCTCGATGCGCGGCGAGACCATGTTCGTGACGACGTAGTAGTAGATGGGGATGAACGGGTGCCCGCGGCGGACCAGGATCCCCTCGGCCTCGCGGAACAGCTGCATGCGGAGCGGCTCGGCGGCCGACACGCGCTCGGCCGGGGTCTTCGCGGCCGAGAGCGTCGCGAGCAGGGCCTTCGCGCGGTCGGGCTCGAAGAGCTTCGGGATCACCTCGTCGGCGGCGGCCTCGAGGGCGAAGGGATCGGCGGCCAGGCCGATCAGCCGGTCGTACAGCGGGTCGCCCCACCCCGTGTTGTTGTTGCCGCCCTTCGTGATCCACAGGTCGAGGAAGGTCATGGGATCGCGGTAGTCGGCCACCCACCCCGCGCGGCAGACCTCGTAGTCGAGCTGCGTCTGGTTGCGGAGGTAGGACTGCCACTCGGCGACGTACGCCTTCGCCTGGACGCCGAGGTTGCGCCGCAGCTGATCCGCGACGAACTCGGTGATCTTCTGGTGGCCCTCGCTCTTGTTGTAGAGGACACCGAAGGGCGGGAAGCCCGCGCCGTTGGGGAATCCCGCCTCCGCGAGGAGCTTCCGCGCGCCCTCCGGGTCGAAGCCCATGGGGCTCTCCGGCGGCGTGTAGCCGGGCATGGGCGGCACGACGGTCCGGGCGGGCGTCTCGCCCTTGCGGGTCACCTTGCCCACGAGCAGGTCGCGGTCGATGGCCTTGCTGAGCGCCAGGCGGACCCTCGGGTCGTCGAAAGGCTTGCGCGTGACGTTGACCCGGAAGAAATACGTGATCGCGGAGGCGTTGGCCTTGAAGTCGGGGCGGTCCTTCAGCTGGTCGATCAGGTCGGGCGGGTAGGTGGCCGGCAGCCAGTCGGCCTCGCCCGACAGGTAGAGGTTGAGGGCCGTCGTCGAGTTCTCGATCGGGAGCACGTCCACCGTCCGCAGCGCCACCTCGTGGGCGGCCCAGTACGTCTCGTTCCTCACGAGCCGGATCTTCTTGTTCACCTCCCACCGGGCGAGGCGGAACGGGCCGTTGCCGACGCACGTGGACGGCTCGCGGAACCAGGACTCGGGATTCCTCTCGACCGCCTGCCGCGGCGACGGCAGGGCGGAGTGGAACGAGGTCAGGTCGAGGAAGTAGGGCACGAACGCCGTCAGCTCGACGACGAAGGTGTCGTCGTCGGGGGCGAACGCGCCCTGATCGACCCCGAAGTGCGCCCTCGCCTCCGAAAGCTCCGTCTCGCGCCGCGCCGTGTCCCGCTCGAAGGCGGCGCCCACGTCCCGCAGGACCGCGGGGGCGAGCTCGCCGATCGTCTGGTCGATGGCGTCCACGAGGACCCGCTCGCGCGTGCGCACCACCGTGTCCCGGACGGCGTACTCGGCGAGGAAGTCCTGCCAGGCCTTCGCCGGAACGGGGGCGGCGAAGGCGCCCGCGAGCGCACGGAAGCCGCCGAGGATGCCGACCCGGCCCGGTCCCTCCTTCGCCGAGGCGTCGCCCCGCAGCGCCTTCACCTGCGCGCCGTAGGTGTTGTAGGCCTCGGCATGGCGCACGCAATGGAGGAGGTATGCGTACTCCGAGGCGGTCTCGGGCTCCTGGAGGCGCTTCCACGACCAGGCGAAGTCCCGCGCGGTGACCCGCGTCCCGTCGGTCCAGCGCGCCTCCTTCCGCATGTGGAAGGTGTAGCGGCGGCCGTCGGGCGAGACCTCCCAGGAGGCCGCCGACCCGGGTCGGGGCCGATGGCTGTCGTTGTCCCGGTAGGTGAGCCCCTCGAAGACCGCGTCGGCCAGGCGCCCTTCGGGGACCCCCGTCATCTTCTGGGGGTCCAGCGTCTTCGGCTCGGTGCCGTTGACGAACACGAGGTCGGCGCGTTCCTCGCGCTCGGAGGCCGAGAAGGTGACGACGACCAGCCCGAGGGCGGCGCCGAAGACCGCGAGGAGGCCCAGGAGGGTGCGCCACATGAGGGGCGGAGTCTACCCCACCGTCCCGTCGCCACGAAACGGCCCTCCCGGGCCGCGTCTTCCCCCCGTCGGGCGACGGCGAGGACGACGCGACGACGCGCCCGCCTACGGGCCCGCGGTCACCCCGGTCAGGGGGATCAGGTCGAGGATGTTGCGCGGCGTGGAGCCGAGGAACGAGAGGCCGCGCACGTCCTTCTTGACCACCCCGGAGTCCACCGTGGTCCAGAGGGGCACCACGACCGCCTCGCCCAGCAGGATCGTCTCCGCCTCGGCCAGGAGCGCCCGTCGCAGGGCTTCCATGGAGGCCGCGTCCCCGGGCTTCGCGGCGGTGAGGGCGCCCTGGATCGACGCCACGTCCTTGAGAGCCGGGTCGGGCGCGGCGAGGTACCCCCCCACGTCGTACGCGGCCTTGATCAACGCGTCGTAGGTCGCGTTCGACCAGGTGGTGCCGCCCACCGGGTTGCCGCTGGTGAACGCGCCGAGGAACGCGAGGGGATCGTCGAACTTCGGCTTCCAGATCTCGATGGCGGCGTTCCAGCTGCCCGAGTCCAGCCGCCTCCGCAGGTCGTCCTCCTGGCCGGCCCAGGTGCTGGCGTCGTCAGGGAGCACGGCCTTCCACTGCTTGGCCAGGAGGTCGGCGACCGCCGTCTCGTCGGACGGGCACGCCAGCAGCAGGAAGCCCTGCTCCTCGAACAGCTTCTTGCTCCCGTACCAGCCCTTCGCCTTCGAGGCGTCGAACGCCGGCGGCTTCACGGTGCCGAGCGCGCCCGTCACCCGGGCGGGCACGAACCGCGTCGCCACGGGGGGCGTCGGGCCGCTGGCGGCCTTGACGAGCGCCTCGCGGCCCAGGGTGGCGGCCAGGGCGCGGCGCACGTCCGGCTTGTCGAGGGGGGCGGCGCAGCGGAAGCGGAGGAACGCGACCCCCGGGCCGGAGACCTCGTAGGCGTCGGCGGCGAGGGCGCGGTACTTCCCGGTCTCGCGCTCGCACTTCTCCTGCTCCTTCTTCGCCTTCTCCTCGGGCGTCCCCGCCTTCTCGGGATCGACCTTGCACTTCCACGCCGGGTCCTTCGCCGCGCGCACCCACTGCGCGCGCGTGGAGCCGAGCCCGGTGGCGAGGATCCAGTGCACGTCGCCGGCGAGGTACTTGAGCACCGCGTCGTCGGCGTCGATGTCGTTCGGTCCGACGATCAGCTCGATCTCGGTGGTGGCGACCGAAGACGCCCGCCACCAGCTCGGGTTCTTCACGAGGCGCGCCTTGAACGCCGGCTTCTCGTCGTTGTCGCGGTTGCGCGAGGGGAACTCCGTCGTGGACACGTACGCGCCGTTCGACGCGAAGTTGTAGCCCTGGAACGCGAGCTCGCGCTTCTTCTCGAGGGTCTTCATGCGGGCGGGCACGAGGGGCGCGCGCGACAGCAGGGAGAGGAGCCAGGGGCTCGGCCCGGCCACCTGGACGACCAGGGTCTTGTCGTCCTTCGCGAAGAAGCCCCGGTCGATCCCGAGGTGCGCCTTGGCGTCGTCGGCGGCCGCGACGGACTTCTTCGCCTGGGCCTTGAGCGCCTCGATGGCCTTGCCGTACTTCACGCTCTGGCAGGGGGTGTTCTGGGGCCAGCGGAGCAGCTCCTGCACCGCCGGCTCGGGCATCCCGCCGCACCAGCGCCGCATCTCGCGGCCGTCGTCGTTGACGAAGTTGAAGATGTCCTCGCCCGACAGCGTCTTCTTGCCCTTCCCGCCCATGGCCTCCAGCTCGTTGGCGATCCGGTCGAGGGCGGAGCCGCGCCGGCTCTCGGTGGCGTAGACCCGCGCGTCGGGGATGGCGTCGAGGAGGTGCGCGTGGGGAGACTTGAGGTTGGGGTCGAGCAGGCGCAGCCAGGCGCCCACGAAGTCGGAGGCCTTGACGGGGCCCTGGTCCTCGAAGGCGTCGCCGAACTTCTTCGTCCAGACCGCAGGACGCAGGGCGAAGGTCCAGGTGCGCCCGTCCGGGCTCGTCGTCCAGGAGGCGGCCGCCCCCGGCGCGGGCTGCCCGGTGGCCGGGTCCAGCACGGTGAGCCCCTCGAGGCACGCGAGGACCATGCGTTCCTCGGCGGCGGTGGTCACCTGCAGCGGATCGATCCCGGCGACACCGGAGAGGGCGACCACCAACCGTCGCTTCTCCGGGGCGTCCGACGCGGCCGGACGGGTCGCGGAGAGGCACAGGAGCGTCGAGATCGCGAGGGCGAGGCCACCGCGCGCGAACCAGGCCACCTTGGGGACGCTGCGCATGGGCTCGCTCCTCTCCGGCAGAACCGCGGCGCCACGGGCCGACGCGCGGGCCCCCATCCTACCGACGCTCCCGGGTGGACCGCATCCGAAGCGCCTCGACCACGTTCGCGGGCACGAGCCCCGAGACGTCCGCCCCCATCTGGGCCACCTCCCGCACCAGGGAGGAGGCGACGAACGCGTGCTCGACGGCGGGGGGCAGGAACACCGTCTCGAGCTCCGGGGCGAGATGGCGGTTCATCTGCATCATCCGGAGCTCGTACTCCCAGTCCTGGAAGGTCCTCACGCCGCGGAGCAGAGCCTTCGCCCCCTGCGCCCGCGCGAAGTCCACGAGGAGGCCGTCGAAGGCCGTCACCGTCGCGCCGGGCAGGCCGGCCAGGTGCGGGGCGATCAGGGCGACCCGTTCGTCCGCCGTGAACCAGGTCGCCTTCCCGCTCCGTGCCACCGCCACCACCAGGCGGTCGAACAGCCCCGCAGCGCGCCGCACGAGGTCCAGATGGCCGAACGTGACCGGGTCGAAGGTGCCGGCGAAGAGGGCGACACGGGGGGCCATCCCCCGAATGTACCCGCCGACCGGCCCCCGCCGCCCCCAGGATTCCCGAACCCTTCCGTCCCCAGGGGCTCCGCCCCCCCGTGGGACGCCCCCGGTCGTCGGCCGGGGCCGTCGCCCTACGGGGTGAACTCGATGGGCTCGCGGGGATCGAAGGGCGAGTCCACGGGCGTGCCGCCGATGGCCGGCTGGAAGTTGATGAAGAAGCCCAGGTCGTCGGCGTTCCGGACGCTGAAGCCGACCTCGAACAGGTGGTCGGGGCTGAAGCGCAGCAGGGAGGCCTTCACCGTGGAGGCCGGCGCGTCCTGGAAGTTGTGGATGCCGCTGACGTGGAGGCCCCACTTCTCGTTCCACCGCCAGTAGACGTCGTACCAGGGCGCGAGGACGAGGTCGTGCACGTGGCGGAAGCCGAACGCCGTGGCCAGGTCGTCGCGGATCGCCCACTCGAGGCCGAGGCTCGACCGCTGGAACGTGGCCTTCTCGAAGCCGGTGAGCGACGAGCCCTTGAGCCAGGCCCGGCCGGGGATCAGCTCGGCCGTGAGCCACGTCTCCACCTGGCCGGGCCCGCGGCGCCCGTAGGGGCCGATGTCGTCGAGCCACAGCGCGACCCGGGCCCGGAAGTCGAGCAGCGTCCCGTTCGCGCGGCGGAGCTGCGTCTTCCCACCCTCGTGGCCGACGACCACCGTGCGCCGCGTCTCGAGGCGGTTGCGGACCTCGAGGAAGACCTCGCCCCGCTCCTCCTCGACGTCCACCCGGTCGAACTGGGGGAGGTCGGTCGGGTCCACGTCGTTCCCGAGGCTCCCGGTCACGCCGGCGTCGAGGTCGATGACGTGCCGCAGGCCGTCGAGGCGCCATCGCCCGCCGGTGAGGTCCCAGTCCCGCGACAGCTGGAGGTTGGCGCGGATCCCCGTCTCGAGCGCGCTCCGGGTCACGTCGTCGCCGCCGTCGGTGCGGTCCCCGTACGAGGTGATCCGCCCCCCCACGTAGGGCGAGAAGCGCACGTCGCCGAGGCCGAACGGGGCGTAGACGCGCTCCGTGACGTCGATGCGGGTCGCGGCGTAGTCCTCGTCGGGCACCGCGGCGTCGAACTTCTTCACGATCCGCGAGGCGGTGGCGGCGCTCGAGAGGTCGAGGGCGATCGGCGAGGTCGCGGGCAGCAGCGGCCGCGACTCGGACCAGAGGGCGAGCTCCGGCTGGCCGAGCGACTCGGTGACGAAGTCGCGGGCGTGGACGCCGAACGTGGCCGTCGCGGCCGTGCCGCCCTGCCGCCAGCGCACGCGGCCGTACGTCTCGCGGTCCTTGTGGTTGCGGTCGTCGCTCTCGAAGAACTCGCGATGGAGGCCGCGGTCGGAGAACACGTTGGCCTCCGCGTCCACGCGGACGGTGGGCGACGCGTCCCAGCGGTTCTCGAGCAGCAGCTCCCCTCGGGGCACGTGGGCGGGCACGAACCCGTTGCGGTCCTTGCCGCCGAAGTCGAGGAGCCCGAACGGCTGCAGGCGTCCCTTCACGCCCGAGGGGCTGCCGGGCGCGGCCTTGCGGTCCCACTTCACGTCGCCACCGAGCGCCGGACCGCGCTTGGTGTAGCCGCCCACGTCCACGATCCAGTCGTACCAGGGATCGTCCACGCCCTTCGGCCCCTGGGCGCCGAACCCGAACATGGCGTAGCGACCGAAGGAGGTGCGCCCGCCGGCGTCGGCACGGCGGAGGCGCAGCGGGAAGTCGCGCAGGCCCTTCGAGCCGAACGACGCCTCGTTCCAACGGAGCACCGGGACCCGCTCGACGCGTCCCTCGATCGACTGCGCCGTGAAGCGCTGGGTGCCGAGGGGACGGAAGCCCATGAGGAGCGGCTCCTTGCTCTTCGCCTCCCCGAACTCCTCGACGGTCAGCCGGGCCACCTTGAGCAGCACGCGGTCGTTGGCGCGGCTCGTCGTGACCTCCGCCGTCTGGAAGACCGCGACGCCCGGGGCCACGATGCGCGCCTCCTCCGCCCGCACGAACACCGGCACGGGGTCCGACACGCTCCGCAGGCCCAGGTGCGAGTCGAACCGGGGCTCCACGAGCAACGCCCGGCTCGTGCGCGGATCGATGTAGAGCGTGTCCGCGCGGAAGGCGAGCTCGCCCGAGAGCAGGTCCACCGCCCCCTCGGCGTAGATCCCGAGCAGCGCCTTCGGGATGGCGGAGCCCGCCGGCCCGCCGCCGACCACGCTCGCGCGGGAGCGCGGCCGCGTGCCGACGG
>CAZJJQ010000101.1:0-9703 GCA_964546345.1 uncultured Planctomycetales bacterium | reverse complement strand
GGGGCGAGGGCTCCTCGCGCGGGTAGGCCGCGCGCTCGCGCGTCGGCGCCGTCGTGCGCGACGAGAGCGTTGCGACGTACGTCGTTGTCCGCGCGGAGGTTCCGTCGCTCTCGCGCTTCGTGAGCGTCGAGGGCACCTTCCCCTACAATCGCCACGAATCGGCCCGAAACGGCCTCCGTTCCCTCGCGAGGACCCATGTCCACGTCCACGATCCAGGCGGCGAAGTCTCCGGTGGAACGCCCCCCGGTCGTCAACGAGTGCTCGATCCAGGTCGGCACCGTCAACGGCTCGGGCAGCCAGACCGCCAACAACACGCTCCTGCGCGCCATCTTCCAGATGGGCATCCCGGTCTCGGGGAAGAACCTCTTCCCGAGCAACATCGCGGGGCTCCCGACGTGGTTCACGATCCGGGCGAACAAGCACGGCTACATCGCGCGCCGCAAGGAGATCGACGTCCTCGTCTGCATGAACTCCGACACGGCCGTGGACGACGTGAAGGCCGCGGTCGCGGGCTCCGCCGTGGTCTACGAGGACACGCTGGGCCTCGAGAAGCACCGGACCGACCTCGTCTTCTACCCGGTCCCGTTCCAGAAGCTCGTCAAGGAGGTCTGCCCCGACCCGAAGCTGCGCAAGCTCGTGGTCAACATGATCTACGTGGGCGTCGTGGCCCACCTCCTTTCGATCGAGGTCGCCGAGATCGAGAAGGCGCTCCTCAAGGCGTTCTCGAAGAAGCCGAAGGCCCTCGAGCTGAACAAGGCGGCCGTGGAGGCGGGCCTCGCGTACGCGCGCGCGAGCCTCGTCAAGAAGGACCCGTACCGCGTCGAGCGGATGAACGAGAACGCGGGCAAGCTCCTGATCGACGGGAACGCGGCCGCCGCCATCGGCTGCATGTTCGCCGGCGTCACCGTCGTGACCTGGTACCCCATCACGCCCTCGAGCAGCCTCTGCGAGAGCCTGATCGACTACCTGAAGGCGTACCGCATCGACCCCGAGACGGGCAAGGCCACGTTCGCGGTGGTGCAGGCCGAGGACGAGCTGGCCGCCATCGGCATGGTGATCGGCGCCGGGTGGGCGGGCGCACGCTCCATGACGAGCACGAGCGGCCCCGGCGTCAGCCTGATGGGCGAGTTCATCGGCCTCTCCTACTACGCCGAGGTGCCGGGCGTCATCTTCGACATCCAGCGCACGGGCCCCTCGACGGGCCTGCCCACGCGCACGATGCAGGGCGACGTCATGAAGGCGGCCTACGCCTCCCACGGCGACTGCCAGCACCCCTGCCTCTACCCGAACGGGCCGGTCGAGGCCTACCAGTTCGCCATCGACGCGTTCGAGCTGTCCGAGGGCCTCCAGACCATGGTCTTCGTGCTCTCGGACCTCGACCTCGGCATGAACCTGTGGATGGCCGACCCCTTCCCCTACCCCGAGAAGCCCATCGCGCGCGGCAAGGTCCTCGACGAGGCCGGCGTCGTCGCGAAGAAGGACTGGGGCCGCTACCGCGACCTGGACGGCGACGGCATCCCGTATCGCACCCTGCCCGGCACTCCCGGCGAGGGCAAGGCCGCCTACTTCACGCGCGGCTCCGGCCACGACGAGAACGGCCGCTACACCGAGCGCCCCGAGGTCTACGTGCGCAACATGGACCGCCTCGCGCGCAAGCTCGAGACCGCCAAGGGCATGGTCCCGGCGCCGGTGATCACGGGCACGGGGGCGAAGGTCGGGATCCTCGCCTACGGCACGACCCACTGGGCGGTGGTCGAGGCGCGCGACCAGCTCCTCGCCGAGCGCAAGCTGGCCACCGACTACCTGCGCGTGCGCGCCTTCCCCTTCTCCGAGGAGATCCGGAGGTTCATCGCGGGGCACGACCACGTCTACGTCATCGAGCAGAACCGCGACGCGCAGATGCTCGGGATGCTCCGGATGCACTATCCCGAGCTCACGGGCCGGATGCGCTCGATCGTGCACTACAACGGGCTTCCCGTGGACGCCCGCACCCTCACGGACGCCGTCGTCGCCCAGGAGTCGGCCGCGACCTCGAAGAACGGAGCCCGCTAGCCCATGACCCCCCAGGCCCCGACGCCCCCGTCCACCCCTGCTCCCGCCCCGGCCGCCGGCCCGAAGGTCAACCGCCTCGGGCTGCCCGTCGCCGAGTACCAGGGCGCCAAGTCCACCCTGTGCGCCGGCTGCGGCCACGACGTCATCACGAACACCGTGATCTCCGCCCTCTGGGAGATGGGCGTGCAGCCCCACATGGTCGCGAAGATGTCGGGCATCGGCTGCTCGTCCAAGACGACGAACTACTTCCTCAACCGCGCGTGGGGCTTCAACAGCGTCCACGGCCGCATGCCCTCGGTCGCGACCGGCTCGCTGCTCGCGAACCGCAACCTCGTCGGCATCGGCGTCTCCGGCGACGGCGACACGGCCGCCATCGGCATGGGGCAGTTCGTCCACCTCCTGCGCCGCAACGTGCCGATGGTCTACCTCGTCGAGAACAACGGCGTCTACGGGCTCACCAAGGGCCAGTTCTCGCCCACGGCCGACTACGGCAGCAAGCTGAAGACGGGCGTGGTCAACGACCTCCCCGCCGTCGACCTCTGCACGCTCGCCATCGAGATGGGCTGCGGCTTCGTCGCGCGCTCCTTCAGCGCCGACCGCAAGCAGCTGCTCCAGCTGCTCAAGGCCGCCATCGCCCACCGTGGGCTTGCCCTCCTCGACATCATCAGCCCCTGCGTGACGTTCAACGACCACCCGGGCTCCACGAAGTCGTACGACTACGGCCGCGAGCACGAGTCGCCCATCCACGAGTTCGGCTTCGTCCCGACCTGGGAGAAGGCCGAGCAGGAGGTGGACGTCCCCGAGGGCCAGGCGATCGACGTGCCCATGCCGAACGGCGGGCACATCAAGATCCGCAAGCTCGAGCGTGACTTCGACCCCCGCGACAAGGTGGCGGCCCTCAACCTGCTCCGCGAGGCCCACGACCAGCAGGAGTTCCTCACGGGGCTCTTCTACGTGGCGCCGGAGAAGGAGAGCTTCCTCGACATGCTCAACCTGGGCGAGGCGCCGCTCGCGACGCTGCCCGAGAGCAAGACCCGTCCGAGCCGCAAGGTCCTCGACGAGATCGTCGAGGAGCTGCGGTAGCGCGCCTGCCGGCTCGCGGAGGGCGCCCCGTCCGGCCCCGTGTGCGTCCGCACGCGGGGCCGGGTCGTTGCAGGGGAGGGCTCGCGCTTCGGATCCCCGGTCCCGAGGTGCCGGGTGGCCGTCACCGACTCCGGTTCAGGTACACCGCCACGCCCTCCACGGGGCCGTCGCCCGGGTCGTTCGCGAAGCGTTCCTTCACGTTGAACGACTGGTCCACCGCGAAGTCCTCCAGGCCGTCGCCGTCGAAGTCGGCCACCGCGACGCGGCCCGGGTTCGAGCCGGGGATGGAGCCGCCAGGCTGGTCGTACGGTCCGGAGACCCAGGCCTTCGTGGGCACCTCCTCGGGGCCGCCGAGCCAGCACTCCGCCACGGAGAGCCCGTTCCCGAGCCCCGACGCCGTCGTGCCGTCGCCACCCACGACGATCAGGTCGTCACAGCCGTCGAGGTTCGCGTCGATGCGCGCGCCGAAGCGGCGGTTGTAGGCGGTGCGCACCACGAAGCGCTCGGCGAGCCCGCCGCGCCCGTCGCCTCGCAGGAACGCGATGCCGCAGCCGCGCTGATCGCGGTACCCGCCGAACACCGCCACGTCGAGGTGCCCGTCGCCGTCGTGGTCGTAGGCCGCCAGTCCCTCGTTGTCGCCGTCGAGCGTGCCGTTCGCCCCGCCGACCCGCGCGACGGTCCACGCGCCCGGCGCGCCCGTGGGCCCGCAGAGCGCGACCCACGCCGTGAAGTCGCTGCCGCCGGGGTGGGGGTTCTCCGTGCCCGTCGCGGGGCACGCCTGTCCCGCCGCGCAGGCCGAGGGGAAGGCGTCGGCGAGCAGCACGTCGTCGCGGCCGTCGCCGTCGAGATCGGCCAGCTCGACGCCGTTGGGGCCGAAGCAGCCGCCGGTGCCGTCGTGAAGGGAGCCGAACGCCTCGTGCGCCTGCACGAACGAGCCGTCCCCGAGCCCGCGGAACACCCACAGCACGCCCTGGTTGCCCCGACCGGACGTGAAGGCCACGTCGGGCAGCCCGTCGCCGTCCACGTCGCCGACGTCCAGGCTGTGGGGGACGTGGAACGAGGACGGCTTCGCGTAGGGGGTGACCCTCGAGGCCGTGCTCGGGAACGCGCCATGGCCGTCGTTGAGGTAGACCTCGATCGTGTCCGTCGTGCTCGAACGATACGCGACGAGGTCGAGGTCGCCGTCGCGGTCCACGTCGGCGAGGCGCACGTCGTTGAACGCACCGTCGCTGCGGATCACCTTCGTCGTCCACGCGTTCGCGTAGGTCGGCCCCACCGGGCGGATCACCTCGATGCCCTGCGACCCGACGTGCACGAGGTCGGCGAGGCCGTCGCCGTCCAGGTCGCCCGCGGCGACGCCTCGCGAGGAGTCGCGGGCGTTGCCCTTGACCCCCTGGGGCACGAACTCGACCGTCGAGAACGGATACCGCAGCCCCTTCGGGAGGTCGGCCGTTCCTCCGTCGGGGTTCTCGACCCGGACGCGGACGAAGCCGCTCTGCGAGGGGACCCGCGGAGGGATCACGAGCGCCCGCGTCGCGTCGAGCACGTCGGCCTCCACCGGCGGCGCGCCGCCGAACGCGACGCGCATGCCGGGCTGGAAGCCGAGCCCCGAGAGCGTGACGGGCGCGCCGCTCCGCGGCAGCGTGGCCGGGGACACGGCATGCAGCGCGGGGCCGGCGTTGACTCGCAACGGGAGCGTGCGCCTGGCCGTCTGCCCGGCGCCGTCCTCGACCTCCACGGACGGCGCGAAGGCCCCCTCCTCGGTCGGCGTGCCCGACAGCACGCCCGTCGCGGGGTCGAGGGAGAGGCCCGCGGGCAGGGACCCGGAGGAGCCGCCCAGCGCGAACCGGTACGGCGCGCCCCCGCCCTTCGGAGCCACGGAGAGCGTCGTCGCGTACGGGAATCCGCGGGCGGCGTCGGGGAGCTTCGCCGTCGCGAGCCCGAGCGGCGGCACGACCACGCGCACCTCGAAGCCTCTCTCCGCCCGGGCCCCGGCGGCGTCGCGGACGCGAACCGTGACGAGGTACGGGCTCCGCGCTCCGTCGGGAAGTCCCGTCAGCACGCCGTCGTCGCGGAGCACGAGTCCCGGGGGCGCCTCACCCTCGGCCAGGGAGAACACGTACGGCTCGGTGCCACCCGCCGCCTCGAAACGGTGCGCGAACGGCGCGCGGAACGCGATCGGTGCCACCTCGAACGGGAGCACGGTCAGCGGCCCCCGCGCCACCGTGATCGACAACGCGCGCCGGTCGGCGGCGAACGTCACGTCGCGCCGCAGGCCCGGGTCGGCGCCATCCTGCACCTCGAGCGCGAACCGATAGGTCCCGGGCCGGCGGGGCCACCCCGAGAGAGCACCGGTGGTGCCGTCCAGGGCGATCCCCGCCGGGAGCTGCCCACCCACCACGAGGAACGTGAGCGGCGCGTGCGGACCGACCGCCTCGAGGCGGTCCGCGTACGGCAGACCCGTCGAAGCCGACGCGCATCGCTCCGTCAGGATGGCGACGAGCCCTCCTGCGGACGGAGCCGTCGTCGCGCCGCCGCAGGCGGAGAGCAGGAGCAGGGCGAGGCGGGCGAACGTGCGTGAGGCCACGGGAGGGGGCGGAGCGTGGATGCGCATGGAGACGGAGCTCCGGGGGAGGCAGGGGGCTGCGGGGGCGGGGGGCGTAGCGCGAGCGGTGCGGGGATCGCGGGCGGCGGGCTCGTTCGAGGTGGGGCAGGAGCGAGGTGTGGGGGCGCCGGGAGTCGGCGGAGAACGAGGGCGTGCGGGCGCCACGCGGACGGGCGGCGACGCCGGCCGCCCCTACCTCGCGCGAGGACCCTGCCCGGTCACGTTGCGCGGCTCGGGCCGCGCGGAGCCCCGCGTCACGGCGGCGTCACGGAGGGCCCATCCCATCCCTGCGGCCTCGGTGGCCGGTCCGGCGGGCGCCGGTAGGATTCGTCCCGATCGGCGCCCCGCCGGCTAGATCCTGGTTTCGTCCCCGGAGCCTCGTCCCCATGCGCATCGTGACCCGCCGCCTGTTCGCCTTCCTCGTGCTCGGCGCGGTCGCCGTGCTCGGCACCGGCTGCGGCGGGGGCGCCTCCGACACGACCCCGACCCTGCCCGGCACCCTCGCCGCGCTCGCCCTCGAGGGGGCCGTGGCGCCGGGGACGGGGGGGGGCACGTTCGGCGCGTTCCCGGCCACGGCGCGCGTCTCCGCGGCCGACGGCGGATGGACGGCGTTCGTCGCCGACGTCGTGGGCGGCACGACCTCGAAGGCCCTCTTCGTCGCGACGCCCGGCGGCACCGTGAGCCGCGTGTTCGGGGTGGGCGACGCGGTGCCGGCGCCGGGATCGGGCACCATCAACGACTTCACGCGCATCTTCATGCGCCCCGGGGGGATCGTCGCCGCCCTCGTCGAGATCACCGGCGCCTCCGGGCGGGGGGTGCTCACGGCGGCCGTCTCCACCGCCGGGGTCGTCAGCAACGTCGCGCGGTCCGTCTACCTCGGGGAGGCGATGCCCGCGACGACGCTCGCCAACCTCAATCCCGGCAACCTGGTGACGATCGACGACGACTGGCTGGACGTGGACGACCTCGGACGCGTGTTCTTCATGGGCACGGGCTCGAACGGCCTGAGCCCCATGGGCATCTGGGGCAGCACGAAGAACGGCTCCGGGCGCGAGGCGTTCGCCATCACCGGCGATCCCGTGAACGGCGGCGGGACCCTCGGCTTCCTCCTCCACGGCTTCGCCCTCGAGAAGGGCGGCGGGATCGTCGCCTTCGCGGCAGACGTGACGGGCGGCCCGGCGTTGAAGATGCTGCTCGTCCGCTACCCCAACGAGCACCGCGTGGTGGCGAAGAACGGGGACACGCCCCCGAGCACGAGCAGCCGCAGCTTCGACGACGTGTTCGACGGGGGCGGGCTCGTGGTCAGCTTCGGGGGCGGCGTGTCCACCGTCGCCTGGACCGGCAGCCTCACCGGATCCGCGCCCGATCGTGTCCTCTGCTTCCGCCAGATCTCGCCCGTGGTCGGCCCGAACCTCCTGACGGTCGCGGCGTGCCAGGAGCCGTGGATCCCGGCGGACGGCGCCTCGGCGAACGGGATCGTGTCGGGGGTGTCGCTGCTCATGGGCGAGCCGAACGCGAGCCGGCTCTCCTTCTTCGCGGACGTGAGTCTCGGCACCACGACGAAGGCCATGATGTCGTGGGGGAGCGCCGTGGACTTCGGCGCGACCTTCGGCCAGGGGGCGATCGCGCCGGGCGGCTCCACGTTCACCACGGTCTACCCCTCGCTCGTGGCTCCGGAGCCCTACGCCTGCGACAACCAGGGCAGCGTCGCCTTCAGCGCGAGCCTTGCCGACGCGACGAGCGGCGTCTTCTGGCACATCATCGGCACGACCGGCGAGCTCTTCCCCTTCGTGGTGGTCAAGGCCGGCGACGTCGCGCCGGGGACGGGGGGCGGGACCTTCGGCAGCTTCGGCTCGCAGTCCACCGTGGTCACGGCCACCGCCATCGTCGTCTTCCGCGCCACCGTCGCCGGGGGCTCGGCGGCCAGCGGGCTGTTCCGGCAGTTCTGAGCGGCGGTCGGAGCGTCGAGCCCGTCGTCAGGGATCGGAGGCGGGGAGGCGTACGGGCGTACCTGGGCCGCGGCTCCGCAAGCCCGCGACCCCGCACGCCCGCTGGGGCGAGGCGCGGACCCGCTCCGACACCTCGCAGGGAGAACACATCGGGGTCGCCCGTTCTTCCGCCCGGTGCGGAGGCCGATTAGGCTCTCCGTACCCCCCACTTCTGCGCGGAGAGGTGGCCGAGTGGTCGAAGGCGCGCGCTTGGAAAGCGCGTATACTCGAAAGGGTATCGCAGGTTCGAATCCTGTCCTCTCCGCCATCCCCCCGTCGCCCGCAGGACGGGTGCAGGGTTCGCCGGCGGAGCGCGACGTGACCGCCGACGACCGTTCCCCACCGCCCCCGACGCCGACGCGCGTGGAGGGTCCCCCGGAGGCGCCCCTGCCGGGGTTCCTGGTGCGCCGGCCGCTCCTCGGCGTCGCCCTCGGGGCCGTCGCGATCTCCTTCGCGCCGGTGTTCGTGCGCGCCATCGACCCGCACGCGCTCGGCCCCACCGCCATCGGCCTGCACCGCACGGCCCTCGGGGCCGTCGTGCTGGCGCTGCTCGCGCTCGCGCGCGGGGAGTCCCTGCGGCCGTCGCGGCGGGCGCTCCTGTTCACGGCGCTCGCGGGCGCGCTGTTCGCCGGCGACCTGTTCGTCTGGCACCGCTCCATCCTCCGCGTGGGCGCCGGCATGGCCACGATCCTCGGCAACACCCAGGTGATCTGGGTGGCGCTTGCGGGCGCGGCCTTCCTCGGCGAACGGCTCGCGCGTCGCTTCGTCCTGGCGGTCCCGCTCGCGGGCCTCGGCGTCGCGCTGCTGACGGGGGTGCTGCTCGGACGGGCGCAGGACCGCGCGGACGCGGTGGGGGTGATGCTGGGGATCGGGACCGGCGGCTTCTACGCCGCGTACATCCTCGCCGTGCGCGGCGGGCAGACCGGGACGGATCGCCTGGGGCCCATCGCGCACATGGCGTGGACCTCCGCGGCGTGCGCGGCCACGCTGGGCCTCGTCGCCGCGCTCGAAGGCGAGACGGTGGTGCCCCCCGACCCCCGGACCGTCGCGAGTCTCGTGGGGGTGGCGCTCGTCGCCCAGTGCGCGGGATGGGTCACGCTCGCCACCTGCATCCCCCGAGTTCCCGCGTCGCGCGCCGCGCTGCTCCTGCTTCTCCAGCCGGTGTTCGCCATGGTGTGGGACGTGCTGCTGTTCGGGAAGGCCCTCGGCCCGTGGCCGCTCGTCGGCTCCGTGCTCACCCTCGCCGCCATCTACATGGGCTCCATCGCGCGCTATCCTGCCCCCGTCCCCCGTCGGGACGCGTCCGACGGGGCGCCGTCCTGATCGTCGGCGCGCCCGGTCCCGGGCGAACCGTCTCCGTTGCCCGGCCCGACCCCGGATGCCGTCGGCTCGCCGCCCGCGGCGCTCCGGCCCTCCCACCCCCGACCCTCCCTGGAGCCCTTCCCCATGCGCGACACCCCGAACTTCGACGACGCGAACTTCGCCCTCCGCCTGTACGAGCTCCGCCGCGAGCCCGAGATGCGCAAGGCGCGCGCGATGATCGGCGACCTCCTCGACGGGGCCGACTGGGAGACCTTCCAGGCCGTCACCCAATACGGCCACCCCGAGAACGCGCACTGGCGACAGGCCACCTCCTACTGGGAGATCGTGGCCTCCTTCGTGAACCGCGGGATCTTCCACCCCGACGTCTACCTCGACACCTGCGGCGAGGGCATCTACACCTACTGCGTCGTGAAGCCGCACCTCGAGCGGCTCCGCGCCACGAACCCGCGCGCGTTCAAGCAGACGGAGCGCGTGGTGACCGAGCATCCCGCGATCGCCGAGCGCGTCGCCATGGTCGAGAAGGCGATGGAGGCCTATCGCGCCCGCGAGGCCGCCGAGGCGGCGGCGAAGCCGGCGAAGAAGCCCGGGAAGCCCGCCCGCAAGCCGGCCGCGGCGAAGGCCGGGAAGCGCCGGTAGCGCCCCCCCCGTCCCG
>CAZJJQ010000100.1:887-9751 GCA_964546345.1 uncultured Planctomycetales bacterium | reverse complement strand
GCGGCCAGGCGCTCGAGGGCGGTCTTGGCGGCACCCTTCGCGCCGCCGTCCGGGTCGTTCGCCGCCATCGCCTCGAGCCGCGGCTGCGCGCGGCGGATGAGGAGCCTGCCCGCGGCCTCGGCGGCCCACATCCGCATGCGGTGGTAGGTGTCGTCGAGGAGCGCGACGACGCGCGCGTGCGTGTCGGGCTCGTCGGGAGCGAGCGCGACGAAGAGGTTGAGGGCAGCCTGGCGCATCCCGTGGTGATCGCCCCGGGCGAACTCGTAGGCGAGGAACGGCGCGGCCACCTCGAGGGCGCGGCGGTCGCCGAGCGCCGCGAGGCCGTCGAGCGCCCCCGCGCGGACCGTCTCGCGGTGGGAGTCCTGGACGAGGAGCCCCCGCAGCGCGTCGAACGCGCCTTCGGCGTGGAGCTTGCCGAGCGCGCGGGCGGCGGCGGCCCGCACGTAGGGCGAGGGATCGGTGAGGAGCTTCGAGACGGCCGGGGCGGCCTGGTCGCGGGTGCGCCCGCCGAGCACCTCGGCGGCGGCCTCGCGGACCCGGGGATCCGCGTCGGCGACGGCCTTCCCGAGGAGGTTCGAGACCGCGTCGTCGGCGCCGGTCATGGGCGCGATCCCGCGGACGAGCGCGGCGCGCACCTGCGCCAGGGTCTTGGGGTCGCCGAACCGGCGTGCGAGGGCCATGGCCGTGTCGCGGGTGGGCCAGGCGCCGAGGGCGTCGATGGCCTCCAGCTGGGCCGTAGGATCCGCGTCGCCGTCGAGCTGGGCGACGAAGGCCTGCCACGGCTGGTTCATCTCGACGCGCGCGAACGTGCCGCCGCCGTCGCCCAGGCGCAGCCAGGCGCCCTTCGCCTCCGCGACGTCGAGGGTGAACTCCTGGCGGCGCCGGCGGACGTCGAGACGTCCCGTGGCGTCGCCCAGACGCCACGGCACCGTCAGGCGGAAGGCGTCGGGCTGCCCGCCGCCGCCCGTCTGCGTCTGCTCGACGACCACGCGCACCCGGCTCGGGGTCCCGCCGCCCTCCACGTTCCACGACGCTCTGATCACGGGGTAGCCCGCGCCGTAGACCCACTGGTCGAAGAACCACGCGAGGCTGCGGCCCGCCTCGGCCTCCATGGATCGGCGGAGGTCGTCGCTCGACACCGTCTGGTCCTCGTGGTCCTTCACGTAGCGGCGGATGCCGGCGCGGAAGACCTCGTCGCCGAGCTCGATGCGGAGCTGGTGGAGGATGGCGGCGCCGCGGGAGTACTCCTTGCCGCCGTGGAGCTCGAGGGGCAGGTCGCCGCGTGGCGCGGGGACGAGCCCCAGCGTGTCGGGGCGGGGTGTCCCGTTCATGTAGCCCCGGTTCTGGTTCCAGCGCTCCAGCGAGAACGCGGCCGGGCCGTCGCGGTGCTCGAAGAAGAGGTCCGTGAAGTAGGTCGCGAAGCCCTCGTTGAGCCACATGTGGTCGAACGTGCGGCAGGTGAGGAGGTCGCCGAACCACTGGTGCGCGAGCTCGTGGGCGACCAGCCCGTCGCTCGAGTAGCAGGGGCACGCCTCCGGGAGGTGGAGGAGGCGCATGTTCATCGTGGTGGCGCCCGCGTTCTCCATGCCGCCGTAGACGAAGTCCCAGACCGTCGTCTGCGCGTACCGCGGCCAGGGGAACTTGCGGCCCGTGTACTCCGTGAAGAACTCCATCATGGCAGGCGTGCCCGCGTACCCCTTGCGGATCTCCTCGGTGCGGCCGGGCGGGCCGTTGTACTCGAGCGGGACGTCCCGCCAGGTGTCGTTGATCGTCTCGAACGTCCCGACGACCAGCGAGACGAGGTAGCTCGGGATGCGGTGGTCGAGCTTCCAGTGGTCGAGCGTGCGCCCGCCGTCGAGGGCCTTGCGCTCGACCAGGACTCCGTTGCCCACGGAGCGCAGCCCGGGGGGCACCGTCACGTAGACCTCGCAGGTCGTGCGGTCGTCGGACTCGTCGTAGCAGGGGAACCAGCGGCGGTTCTCGCGGCCCTCGCCCTGGCTGTACATCTCGAGCGGCGTGCTCGGGCTCGCCTTCGTGGGCGCGTGGAAGAAGAGCCCGGCCGTCGGCCTGCTCCGGTACCGGACCGTCACCGCCGTCTCGGTGCCCATCGGGACGGGCTCGACGAGGGTGACGGCGAGGATCCCGTCGGCGAGGGAGAACGCCAGCGGGCGGCCGGCGGCGTCGGTCGCCGAGAGGACCGTGGTCTCGAGCGAGTGCAGCCGCAGGACGGAGAGGGGGCCGCCGAGGGGGGCGAACCGGACCGTGACCTCGCCGTCCACCGTGCCCGCGGCGATATCCGGGGTGACCTGGATGACCAGGTGGAGCTGGTCGTAGTCCCGGGTGGTGGCGTCGAGCGGCAGGCCCGCGCTCGCGCCCCGGGGCGCGGCCAGCGACACGAGCGCGACGGAGAGGGCGAGCAGGGCGGCGCGGGCGGCACGGCGGACGGTGATGGGCATCCGGCGAGGATAACGACCTGCCCCTGCCCGGCGCAACGCGACCGGTCCGGTCCCGGGAGGGGCGCAAGGGGCTCTCGTGCGTCCCCTCGCGCGCCGTCCGGCGGGGCTTTCGTCCCAGGTCGGGGCCGAAAGGGCCGGGAATGGGCCCGTAGCGCCGGGAATCGCTCGGCTTCCGGGGCGGGCGCCGTATGCGGCGTGAGTACAGTCCGAAGGGCCGGAGCGCCCTTCCGCGCGGATCCGTCTCGCGTCCCCCGCGCCGACTCCGCGCCGAGGATCCCGATGCGCGACGCCCCCCCCGTCCGGCACCCCTCCCCGGCCCTCGGCGTCGGCGTCCTTCGGTGGCTCCGCGCGACTGGGGCGCTCCTCCTCCTCCCGACGCTGGCCGGGTGCGGCGACGAGGCCCCGGCGGCCAAGGCGCGGGGGACCGAGGCCTTCCCGCGCGGCGTCCGGTTCGAGGAGCGCGCCGAGGCGAGCGGGATCACGTTCCGCATGGCCTTCCTCCCGGGCGAGCAGGGCGAGCGGTTCAAGATCAACTTCTACGACCACGGCAGCGGCGTCGCGGTGGCGGACGTGGACGGGGACGGGGACGACGACCTCTACTTCTGCAACCAGCTCGGCGCCAACGCCCTCTACCTCAACGACGGGAAGGGGCGGTTCACCGACGTGACCGAGCGCGCCGGCGTGGGCCTGGGCGACCGGATCTCGGTCGCCGCCGCCTTCGCGGACGTAGACGGGGACGGCGACCAGGATCTGTTCGTCACCACGACGCGGGGTGGCAACGTGCTGTTCCGCAACCTCGGCGACGGGCGCTTCGAGGACGCGACGCGTGCCGCCCGGCTCGAGCTCGTGGGCCACCCCGAGCAGCCGGTCTTCTTCGACGCGGACCGGGACGGGGACCTCGACCTGCTCGTGACGTGCACGGCCGCGTGGACGACGCAGGTGTTCCAGCCCGAGGGGCGGTACTGGCTCGGAGGCGCCGACCTCGTGGAGCTCGTGGAGAGCCCGCCGGAGCACAACCACTTCTACCGCAACCGTGGGGACGGGACGTTCGACGACGTCACGGCGGCCTCCGGGCTCGAGGGCACCGGCTGGAACGGGGACGTCGCGGTCTTCGACGCCGACGAGGACGGCGATCCGGACCTGTTCGTCTGCAACATGTTCGGGCGCAGCACGCTCTACGCGAACGACGGGCACGGGCAGTTCGCCGACGTCACCGCCGCGCGGCTGGGCGGGACGCCGTGGGGGGCGGTGGGGGCCAAGGCGTTCGACTACTCCGGCGACGGACGGCTCGACCTGTTCGTCGTGGACATGCACTCCGACATGTGGATGAACGTCGCCTACGACCCAGCGTCCCGGCCGGAGTCGGCGAAGTACCCGACGATGCACGGGCCCACCGGCATCTCCCCGCAGCTCGGCGCGGCGGCGCGCCTCCGGTTCTCCCTCGAGGGCGTGACCTTCGGCAACGCCCTCTACCGGGCGGGCGACGGGGGAAGGTTCACCGAGACGAGCGTGCCGGCCCAGGCGGAGACCCTGTGGCCCTGGGGCATCGCGGCGGCCGACTTCGACGCCAACGGCTTCGTGGACGCCTTCCTCCCCACGGGGATGGGGTATCCGTACGCGTACTGGCGCTCCCCGCTCCTGATGAACCGTGGCGACGGGCTCTTCGTCGATGCGGCGGCGTCCGCCGGGCTCGACCCGCTGCCCGGCGGCAACTTCCAGGCGGAGCCCATCGGCGGGAAGCCCGCCGCGCGGAGCGCGCGCGCCGCCGCCGTCGGCGACTTCGACGGCGACGGACGGCCCGACCTCGTGGTCAACCTGTTCAACGATCGGGCCATGCTCTTCCTGAACCGCTCCCCCGCGCGGAGCTGGGTGGGCTTCCGGCTGCGCGGGGACGGCCCCGACCGCGAAGCGATCGGCGCGGTCGTGCGCGTCAGGGTCGGCACCCGCACCCAGGTGCGTCAGGTGGACGCGGCCGGCGGCTACCTGGCCCAGTCCACGCACACCCTCCACTTCGGACTCGGCGGCGCCACGTCCATCGATGCGGTCGAGGTCCGCTGGCCGGACGGCCGCATCGACACGCACCACGACCTGGCGCCCGGCCGGGTCCACGAGCTGCGTCCCACGGCGCGCCCCGTGCCGGGGAAGTGACCCGGGAGGCCACCCTCCGGCGGTAGGCTCGGCGGCGCCGCGCCCCGTCGCCGCTCCCCGACGATGATCCTCAACGCCTACGCGCTGCTGACGCTGTTCGTCGCGCTGGTCGAGCTCGCGCTGGCGGGCGCCGTCGCCGTGCTCGCCGTCCGATCGCTCCTGCGGCGTCGCGCCGATCCCCACGGTGTGGACGAGCGCCTGCCCCTCCTCGGGCACCTGGCCTCCGTCCTGCTGCTGGTCGCGACCCTCGGCTGGCCGCTCCTGTACCTGCTCCTCGACTCCTACGTGCCTTCCTGGCGCGGCGTCGTGTGCATCCAGGGGGTGACGCGCATCGGGGAGGGCAGCGTCGGCGCCTCGCGGCACCTGCCCGCCCTCGTCGCGATCCTCGAGGTGACGAAACCGGCCCTCCTGCTCGCCGTCGGAGGATGGGCGGTGGTCCGGGGCGCGACCCGTGCGGCGACCGCCGCCCCGAGGCTCGGTCGGGAGCTGGTCGCCCTGCTGGCCTGCGCCGCGCTCGCCCTCGTGGACGCCATGGCCGCGGGCGCCTACGTCCTCATCCCGAAGCGCGAGCAGTTCCTCGAGGGGGCCTGCTGCGCCGTGCCCACGACGCGCGGAGCCCGGCTCGTGGGCGGCGAGCTCACGACGTTGACGACGTCCGCGTACGACGCGCGCGCGCTCACGATCGCCTGGGGGGCCGCCATCCTCGCCGTGCTCCTCGCCTCGACGCGGGCCCTGCGCCGTCCCCGCTGGACCTGGGCGGCCCTCGGCGCCGCGGCGCTCTCGGTCGCCGTGGGCCTGCCGTTCGTGAGGGAGGTGGCCGCTCCTGCCTTCCTCCGCCTCCCAGGGCACCGGTGCACGTACTGCCTCCTGTCGTCTTCGGTCGCGGGAGTGACCTATCTCGCGCTTTCCGCGGCGGGCACGCTCTGCCTCGCGTGGGCCGCCGTCGCCCGGCTCGCGGGGCGCCAGGGTGGGGGGGACGGTGCCGACGACCGCACCCGCCTCCGCCTCCTTCGGGGGGGGCGCCTCGCCACCGCGGTCTCGGCGCTCTTCGTGGGAGGATGGCTCCTCCTCGCATGAGCCCCGGACCCTCCGATCCCAGCCTGCCCCGTGCCCGGACCTCCCGCGGCCCGGCTCGGCTGCTCGCCGTCGTCCTCGCCCTGACCGCGGGGGCCGTCGTGGCGGTCGGGGCCGCGTCCCGTCGCGACCCGGCCGCGGCGGCGCGGAGCGCGGGCTTCCAGGCCCTCCTGCGCGGCCTCGGCGGCGGACCCGCCGTCCACCTCGCCCGCTGCGCCCATGCATTCGACCGCCGTCTCGATGACGGCTGCGTCTTCCGCACCTCCCCCGTCCCCGGCTGCGACGCCTGTTGCGCCCACGGCCTCGCCGGCCTCCCCGATCGCTGAGTAGGTGTAGAAGTGTCCCCATCGGTGGCGTACGGGCTGCTCGTCGAGTCCCGTGCCGCGCGGCGGCTCGCCAAGGTGTCGGGCATTGGACACGATTGGCTCGCCGCCGCAGGTCGTTCCCTGCCATGTGGTTACGTGACTGATCCTCGCGCGGGACTGGACGATCGAGCCCGATGGGTCGGGAACGCATCCACCTCGCGTCGGGATCACCTGCAGCACGTTCGACGACTTCCTCACACGCCCTGATCGAGCGGTCCGACCCTCGGAGGCCCCGCGCATGCGTCGATGGCTCGCACTCGCCCGGTCCGGGGTGGTCGCCGTGCTGCTCCACAGGCTCCGGAGCGCCGTCACGGTGGCCTGCGTGGTGGCCGTGCTGCTGCCCTACCTGACGGGCCTCGCCATCGCGGGCGGGCTGGCGGAGCAGGTGGAGGACGCCGTGCGGCTAGGCCCTGACCTGATCGTGGACGGCGAACGGCTCGGCCGCCCCGCGCCCGTGCCCCTCGACGCGCTCGCGGCGATCCGGGCGATCCCGGGCGTCCGCGAGGCCGTCCCCCGCATCGTCGGCGAGGTCCGGCTCGGGCGGGACGACGTCCCCGCCGTGCTCGTGGGGCTCGCGCTCGATCCATCGCCACCGGGCGTCGAGCTCGTCGAAGGTCGCCTGCCGGCCCCGGGCGCCTCGCACGAGCTCGCCGTCGGGGCCGCGCTGGCGCGCCGGCTCGCGCTCCGGGTCGGCGCGAAGATCCCGCCCTTCTATCGCAACGAGGCGGGGGAGCGCGTCTCCACGGTCGTCGGCGTCTTCCGATCGGACCTCCCGATCTGGTCCGGGCAGCTCCTCCTCGCCTCCTTCGAGACCGCGTCCGCCGTCTTCGCGCAGCGCGGCGTGGCCACCTCCCTCCTCGTCGGCGTGGACCCCGCCCGCCGGGAGGACGTCCGGCGCACGATCGCCCGGATGCCCGCCCTCGGCCCCGACGACGGCCACGGACCCGTCCACGCGCGCGTGCTCTCGCGCGAGGACGTCGCGGCCCACCTGCCCGCGCAGGTGCACCAGCGCGAGGGCGTGTTCACGCTCCACTGGCTGCTCGCGTTCGCGGTGGGGCTGCCGCTCCTCCTCGTCACGACGGGGGCGGGGCTTGCGGAGCGCCGCCGCGAGATCTCCCTGCTGAAGGCCCTCGGCTGGAGCACCGACGACGTCCTCGTGAGGGCCGCCGTCGAGAGCGCCCTGCTCGCCCTCGCCTCCGCGGCCCTCTCGGTCCTGCTCGCCCTCGGCTGGCTCGGGCCCCTCCGCGCGGTCGGGGTCGGCGCCGTCTTCCTGCCCGGCCTCGACGCCGATCCCGGCGTGGACGTGCCGTACCGCCTCGCGCCGCTGCCCGTGGCGCTCGCCGGGCTTCTCGCCCTCCTGCTCGTGGCGGTGGGCTCGCTGGCGGCGACCTGGCGCGCCGCCGCCACGCCGCCCGCGGAGGTGCTCCGGTGACCGGCGCGCTCCCCCCCGCTCTCGAGCTCGAGCACGTCCACAAGCGCTGGCGGGGCGCCCGCGGCGAGGTGGACGCCGTCGTGGACGTGACGCTCGCCGTCCCGCGCGGCGCGTTCGTCGCGTTGCGGGGGCCGTCGGGCGGCGGCAAGACCACGCTCCTGTCGCTCGCCGCGGCCCTCGAACGCCCCACCTCCGGACGCGTCCGCCTGGAGGGCGTGGACCTCGGCGCCGCCTCGGAGGCCGAACGCTCCCGCCTCCGGCGGCGCCTGGGCTTCGCGTTCCAGGCGTCCTGCCATCTCCGCCGCCTCCCCGTCTGGGAGAACGTCACGCTCGCCCTCGTCCCGCTCGGGGTCGGCGTCGCGGACCGCCGCGCCCGGGCGGAGGAGGCCCTCGCGCGCGTGGGCCTGCGCGCGCTCGAGGACGAGCGCCCCGAACGGCTCTCCGGGGGCGAGCAGCAGCGGCTCTCGCTCGCCCGCGCGCTCGTGGGCTCGCCCCCGTTCCTCTTCGCCGACGAGCCGACCGCCGCCCTCGACCCCGCCTCCGCCGCGGTGGTGATCCGCGTCCTGCGCGAGGAGCACGCCCGCGGCGCCACGCTCCTCGTCGCCACCCACGACCCGAGCCTCCTCGCCCTCGCCACGCTCGTCGGCGTGCTCGAACGCGGGCGCCTCCGGGTCGAGCCCCCCGCCGCCCCGTGACGTCCACGTCGGGCGCACCTCGCGCCCCGGCGGGGTCAGGGGCCCCGGAGCAGCCCGCTCGCCTTCACGCCGTCGAGGAAGAACTGCACGGCGACCGCGGCGAGCACGAGTCCCATGAGGCGCGTCGCGACGCGCATGGCGATGGGCTTCACGCGATAGGCGTGCCGGGCCGCGAGGCGCAGCACGCCGTACGAGAGCGCCATCACCAGGGCGATCACCGCGTAGAGCAGCGCCCCCTGCAGCGCGTCGGCGGCGCGGCTGCGCAGGAGCAGCACCGCCGAGCACGCGCCGGGGCCCGCCAGCATCGGCACGCCGAGCGGCGAGACCGCCACGTCCTCCTGGTCGGCGGCCGCGTCGGCCTCCGCGGGCGTCTCGCGCACCTCCGTCGCCCGCGCCCGCAGCATGTCGAGGGCCACGAGGAGCAGCAGGATGCTGCCCGCGATCTGGAACGCGGGCATCGTGATGCCGAGCAGGTCGAGCAGGCCCTGCCCGAGCGCCGCGAACGCCATGAGCACGCACGTCGCCACCAGGCACGCACGTCCCGCGGTCCGGATGCGCGCGTGGGGCCCGTCGCGCGCCGTCATCGCCAGGAACGACGGCACGAGCGCGATCGGGTCCACGATCACGAACAGCGAGGAGAATGCGAGGAGCAGGTACTCGCGGAGCGTCACGGCGGGGAAGCTGCGGTCACGGC
>CAZJJQ010000100.1:0-877 GCA_964546345.1 uncultured Planctomycetales bacterium | reverse complement strand
GCCCCCCTGAAGCACGAACCCGGCCGCCGCCGTCAGGCGTACGCCTCGGGGGGAGGGCAGAGGCACATCAGGTTGCGGTCGCCGTACACGTCGTCGATGCGCCCCGTCGTCGGCCAGAACTTGTGGACGCGCGTCCACGGCGCGGGGAACGCGGCCACCTCGCGGGTGTAGGCGTGCTTCCAGGTCGTCGCCGTGACCGTGGCCACCGTGTGCGGCGCGTGCTTGAGGGGGTTGTCCTCGCGCGGCAGCCGCCCGTCGATGACGTCCTGGATCTCCTTGCGGATCGAGATGAGCGCGTCGCAGAGGCGGTCGAGCTCCTCCTTCGACTCGCTCTCGGTCGGCTCGACCATGAGCGTCCCGGCGACCGGGAAGGAGAGCGTCGGGGCGTGGAAGCCGTAGTCCATGAGCCGCTTGGCGACGTCGGTGGCCTCGATGCCCGAGGCCTCCTTCAGCGGCCGCAGGTCGAGGATGAACTCGTGGGCGACGCGGCCCTTGGCGCCCTTGTAGAGGATCGGGAAGTGGGGCTCGAGGCGGTGCGCCATGTAGTTGGCCGCGAGGATCGCGACCTCCGTGGCGTGCTCGAGGCCCTCGGCGCCCATCATCGCGATGTAGGCGTAGGGGATGACGAGGATGCTCGGGCTGCCCCACGGGGCCGCCGACACGGGGCCGATGGCCTTCGCCCCGCCGGTCTTGACCACCGGGTGGCCCGGGAGGAAGGGCGCGAGGTGCGCGGCGACGCCGACGGCGCCCATGCCGGGCCCGCCGCCGCCGTGCGGGATGCAGAACGTCTTGTGCAGGTTGAGGTGGCAGACGTCGGCGCCGATCGTCGCCGGGCTGGTCAGGCCGACCTGGGCGTTCATGTTGGCGCCGTCCATGT
>CAZJJQ010000099.1:0-9769 GCA_964546345.1 uncultured Planctomycetales bacterium | reverse complement strand
CTGCGACCGCCCGTGGCGGATCCGGGCAACCGCCGGCCCGCGTGGCCCGCCGACGCGTTCGCGCGCGGGGAGCGCGGGCGCGTCCAGCTCCGCCTCCGCATCACCGCGGACGGCCAGGTGGCCCTGGTCACGGTCGCGGCGTCCAGCGGCTCCGCGTCGCTCGACTCGGCCGCCGTCGCCGCGGCGTACACCTGGCGCTTCCGTCCCGCCACCCGCGACGGGGTCGCGATCGACGCGTGGGTGCTGCGCGGCGTGACGTTCCAGTAGGGGGACGCAGTAGCAGTACGGAGGCGGCGCAGAAACCTCCAATCGGAACGATTGGAGGTTTTTGCGCCGCCACCGTCCTGCCAATCCTCCTCCCCCCGCGCCCCCCGCCTCCGCGACGGCGCCTACCACTCCCAGGTGTAGCCCACGCTTCCGAAGACCGCCGTCGGCTGACCGGGGTAGATGCCCAGGGCGAAGCGTCGAAAGTAGGTCTCATCGAAGAGGTTGGTCACGCCGACCTGCGCGGAGAACCCGGTCCCGTCCGGCCGCGCGCGCCAGCCGACCGCCACGTCGAAGAGCGTGTACCCGGGCTGAGGACCCGAGACGCCGTTCGCGCTGCCCACCTCGAAGTTCGCAGCCTCCTTGTAGGCACGACCCGTGTACGTGACGCCCGCGCGCGCCCACAGGCCGCAGCAGGGATGCTGGTACTCGATGCCGCCCGCGCCGAGATGGTGGGGCGCGCCCGGCGCGTCGTTGTTCTCGAACGGACCGTTGAGGATCGTGGCCCGCATCTCGGTCCACGTCGCATAGACGGACACGCCCTCGAGGCGGGTGATCCGCCCGAGGTCGTAGGACCCGGCGAGCTCGAGGCCGTAGTGCCGTTCGAGGCCCGTGTTCGAGTACTCCTTGAGGCCCATCGGGTTGTTGAGAATCGTGATCTTGTCGGTGTACTCCGTGTCGAAGAGCGCGAAGCTGCCCTCGAAGCCGCAGTGGCGCAGGCGGCCGCCGAGCTCGTAGGTCTGCGCGCGCTCGGGGTCGATGGGCCGGAACGCGACCGTCGCGGGGTCGAAGGCGTCGAACTGCGCGGGCGTGAAGCTCTCCTGGTAGCTCACGTAGAGCGCGCGGTCGCAGCGCGGCTCCCACGTGAGGCTCACCGCGGGCAGGAGGATGTCGTGGTCGGCGGAGTTGCTCGCCACGACGTCGCGGGCGTGCGAGCCCATCTCGATGTGCTCGTAGCGGGCGCCGAGCCCCAGGTGGAGGTTCGGTCGCAGGTCGATCACGTCCTCGACGAACACCGCGAAGGCGTTCGTGTAGAAGTCGTTGTTCTGCTCGTGCGGGAGGATGGGCGGGCCGCCCCCGAGAGGGATCGCGTGATAGAACAGGTGGTTGTTCTCGTCGGCGTAGCGCGCGCTCACGTAGAGGTGGTGCGTCCGGCCGCCCCAGCGCGCCTCCGACTCGAGCCGCCCCTCCACGGCCCAGTTCGTGAAGTACGCCGTCTGGTAGCGGGTGCGCGTGTAGGGCGCCACGACCGGGCGCAGCGTGTCGAAGCTGCGGTACTGGTCGTAGACGTAGCCGAGGAGCGTGACCGTGGTGTCGCGCCCGAGGTCGCGCACCACGCTCAACGAGCCGACGTCCACGTTCGCGACGATCCGATCGCCCTTGCGGAGCGACTGCGACGGATCCTGCTCGTAGGCGGCCTGCGTGAGGCCGCCGGCCTCCTCCGCGTCCAGGTCGTAGTGGAAGCCGGACCCGAGGATCGTCGTGCGGTCGTCGGGGCGGAAGCGCAGCTTCATCGAGAGGTCGTCGATGCGGTAGTCGCTGTTCTCGCGCCAGCCGCTCCCGCCCTTGAGCACCACCGCGCCCTGGGCCCCCCATCGGCCCTTCGCGACGCCCGCGGTCACGTACTCCGACCACTGTCCCCAGCTGCCGAGGCCGGAGCGCACCGTCGCCTCCGACCCACACTCGGGGATGGGGTGCGTGATGAAGTTGAAGACGCCGCCGGCGGAGCTCGGGCCGTAGCGGACCTGCGCGCCGCCCCGGATCACGTCGATGCGATCGACGCGCTCGGGCGACAGCGGGAACACGTCGAGGTCGATGGAGCCGTACGGACACGGGTTGACGGGCACGCCGTCCACGAGGATCGCCGCGAAGCCGCTGCGGCGGGCGTCGCTCCCGCGCACGCCGACGTTGAGCCGCCAGTCCGCGCCGGAGTCGATCTGCGAGAACACGCCCGGCACGCGGCGCACGACCTCGGTGACCGACCCCGAGGGGTATCGCTCGAGGGTCTCCTTGACCAGCACGTCGCGCCCGCCGGGATACGCGATCGGGACGCCGCCCGTGACCGTGCTGCCGACGATCTCGTCCGGCTGGACGAACCGCACGGTGACGTCGGGCACGTCGAAGGTGGGCTCGGCGGCCGACGACGCGGGCGGAGGGACCGGCCCGGACGCGGGGGGCGGAGCCGGAGGGGGGGAGGTCGGGGGCGGCGGGGGCGGGGTGGGGGGACCGTCGGCGGCGGACGCCCTCCCGCCGGAGCCCACGACGAGCGCCCCTGCCGCCAGCAACCACCCGAGACGTCGGAGATCCATGTCGCGCTCCCGCCAGGCGTCGTGCGCCACGACGCGGCCCGCCCCGTGGGCGCAAAGCGCGTGCCTCGGCGTCGCGGTCGCGTTCGCGACACGGTCCGGCCGGGTTCGCCGCCGGAATGCGCCGAAGGGGCGGAATCCTACGCAAGCGTTGCGCGCCAGGCCGCAGCGCGCTCCGCATCGCGCTTCGTGCCCCGTCCCGTCCACGGCACACGCTGGGGTCCACCACGGGACGGGCGCGCACGCCCCGTCACGCCGGGGAGACGCCCTCAGGAAGCCGGTGCGATCGGGATCACGTGCAGCGTCCCCGTCGCCTCGCAGGTCGTGATCGAGGTCTCCACGCCGTAGGCGATCCGCAGGAGGTCCGTCCGCAGCACCTCCGCCGGCGCCCCTTGCGCGAGGACCTTCCCGCCGTGCAGGAGGACCAGGGCGTCGCACCAGCGCGCGGCGAGGCCGAGGTCGTGCAGGACGATCACGCCCGCCGTGCCCCCGCGCCGGGTGAACGCGCGCGCGAAGGTCATCACCTCGAGCTGGTGGAGCAGGTCCAGCTGCTGCACCGGCTCGTCGAAGAGGATCACGCGCGGCTCCTGTGCGAGCGCCTGGGCGATGAGGACGCGGCGGAACTCCCCGCCCGAGAGCTCGTCCACCGGCCGCTCCGCGAGCGCTCCGAGCCCCATCTCGGCGAGACACCGCCGGACGACGACCCGGTCGGCCTCCGTGGGCCCGCCGAGAAACGGCTCGCGGGCGAACCGGCCCATCCCGACGAAGTACGCCACCGACACCGGGAACGCGGGATGCGCGGTCTGAGGCACCACGGCCAGGCGGCGCGCGAGCTCGGCGCGCGACAGCCGGGCGACGTCGTCGCCCTCGAGGAGCACGCGGCCCCGTCGGGGACGCAGGGCCCCGTGCATCAGCCGCAGGAGCGTGGACTTCCCGGCCCCGTTCGGCCCCACGAGCCCGACGAGGCGCCCCTCGGGCACCTCGAGCGAGACGCCGTCGAGCACGGCCCGATCGCCGTAGCCGAAGGAGAGATCCGTGGCCGACAGCGTCACAGGCCGGTCCTCCGACGCCGCAGGGAGCGCAGGACGAGCAGGAACGCGGGCACGCCGATCAGGGAGGTGACGACGCCGAGCGGCAGCTCCTGGGGCGGCACCGCCGTGCGCGCCACGACGTCGGTCGCGAGCACGAAGAGGCCGCCGAGGAACGCCGACGCGGGCAGGAGCACGGCGTGCCCGGGGCCCAGGAGCCTGCGGGCCGCGTGGGGCACGATGAGCCCGACGAACGCGACCACGCCGCCGACACAGACGGCGAGGCTCGTGAGCACGCACGCGAGCAGGAGGACGGCGGTGCCCGCGCGCCCCACCGAGAGGCCGAGCCGCGCGGCGTCGGCCTCGCCGAGCGCGAGGAGGTCGAGGCGACGCCATCCGAGGCAGGCGAGGACCACGGCGAGGAGCACGAGCGGCGCCATCACCGCGAGCGGGCCCCACGTGAGGTGCCAGAGCCCGCCGAGGATCCAGAGCGAGATCCGGCTGATGACGCCCTCGTCGCGCGCGAAGTACCGCACGAGCCCGATGAGCGCGCCGAAGAGCAGGCTCATGGACAGCCCGGTGAGGACGACCGACTCCGTGGGCAGGGTGCGCTCCGTGCGGGAGAGGCCGAGGACGAGGAGCGCGGAGAGGACGGAGCAGCCGAACGCGAGGAGGAGGGAGATCCCGAGCGACTGGCCGAGGAAGATCGCGAGCACCGCGCCGAAGCCCGCCGCCTGGGAGGTGCCGATCACGAACGGGCTGGCGAGCGGGTTGCGCAGGAGCGCCTGGAGGAGCGCGCCCGCGGTCCCGAGCGCGGACCCCACGACCAGGGCCCCCACCGCGCGCGGCAGGCGCATGTGGACGACCAGCGTGTACGCCGTCCCCTCCGCCGCCGAGGGCTCGCCGCCCCCGACGAGCGTGGCGAGGGCCGTCACGACCTCGCCGATCGGGATCGGGAACACCCCGATCGCGAGGGAGGCCGCGGCTGCGAGGAGCGTCGCGATCGCGCCGACGACGAGCACGGGACGGGCGCCGACCGTGCGCATGCGTCAACGTCCTCCCGAGGAGGCGCCCGGCCGCGTGCCCGGGGCCGAGGCCGCCTCGGGGTGGAGCCAGGGGAGCAGCATCTCCTCGCAGCCGTCCACGCAGCGGGGCGTGCCGAGCCCCACCGCGCGGCGCGCCACGGGGATCTGGAACACCCTCCCCGTGCGCACGGCGCGCAGCCGGTCCCAGCCGGGACGGGCCTTCACGACCTCGGGCGCGTCGGCGAAGGCCCCGAGCACGATCACGTCGGGATCGGCGGCGAAGATCGCCTCGGGCGTCAGCGACACGGACGGCCTCGCCACGTCTCCCGCGATGCTGCGCCCGCCCGCGAGCCCGATCATCGCGTGGATGATGGACTTCGACCCGACGGAGCCGCCGACGCCCGTGCCCTCGTAGTAGACCGACACCCGCGGCAGGTCGCGCGTGCGCGCGCGCAGGGCCGCCTCCTTCGTCCGCATGCGGTCGAGGAGCGCCTCCGCGTCCGTGGGCCGCCCGAGCAGGTCGCCGACCTTGCGGACCAGGTCGGGGACGTTCTCGTACGTGATCTCGGGGAGGGTGTAGACGACGCGGAGCCCGCGCCCTTCGAACGCGGCCCGCAGGTCGGGCTTGGCGAGCACCGCGTCCGGGCGCAGGGCGAGCACCGACTCCACGTTGATCGCGGTCACCTTGCCCGGATGGTCCTCGTTGCGCACCTTCTCGATGCGCTCGGTGCCCTCGCAGGGGCAGTCCTCCTCCACGGCCACCACGCGATCGAGGGCCCCCAGGGCGGCGAACACGTCCGTCCCGGCGCAGGTCAGCGACACGATGCGGTGCGCGGGCCCGGTCCCGGGCGCGGCAGGGGCCCGCTCGCCGCAGGCCGCGACGAACGCCGCGAACAAGAGGAGGGCCGCCCGCGAGAGGAGCATGACGGCCCCCCGCGCCCCCCCCCTCCCTGCTGCCGTCCGCCCCGGCGCGGGCCCGGCCCTCCTCGCCTCGTCGCTCGACGGCGCGCGGCTCACTTCGCCCCACCGCCCGCCGCCGGCGCGGCCGGCGTGATCCGGAGATCGTCGAAGAGCGTGACGCTGTCGGCCTTCGTCCACAGGCCGCACCAGCCCGAGGCGAAGGTCGAGTCCTTGGCCTCGATCGCGTCCTTCCCGTCCACGGTGGCGCGGAACGTGTCGCCGACGAAGCTCACCTCGAGCTCGTGCCAGGCGCCCGCGGCGGGCGGGGTGACCTTGAGGTCGGCCAGCGTCGTGCGCACGCCGTCCTTGACGACGTAGAGACGGAAGTTGTCCTCGATCGCGTTGGGCCGCACCACGTAGTAGTTCTCCGGATCCTGCGCGCGGAAGAGGATGCCGCCGGACTGGTCGGCGATGCCGGTGAGGGGCATGAGCCGCACGCGCACGGTCCCGTCGCGCAGGGCGCGACCCGGCCCGGCGACGAGCAGCACCGCCCACGGCAGCGTCTCGCGCCCCTGCCGCAGCACGAGGCCCTTCTCCGCGCCCGGGGCCGCCGCGAGCCGCCACTGCCCGCGATAGGGCCAGAAGCCCGCGGGCAGCGCCGCGCCCGCCTCGAGCCCGTCGAAGTCGAAGGACGCGGCCACGGGCTCCCCCGCGGTGGCGAGGTCGGGAAGGGCCGCGTCGGTGCATCCCTGGATCCTGCGCGCCTCGGCCGGCGAGGCGGGCACGAGCGACAGCGTCGTGCGCACGCCCGCGCGCGCGACCACCAGGGCGACCGTCTTCCCGGGGACGAGCGCCTCGAGCCGCGCGCGCAGGGCCGCGTGCCACGCACTGCGGCGCTTCGCGTCGTCCTTGCCCGTGACCTCGAAGTCGGGCACCGGGACCGCGTCGATCTCGACGAGGAAGTCGCCCTCGCGGACGCCCGCGGCCTCCGCCGGGCTCCCCTCGACGACGACGGTCACCACGGTGCCGCGCTCCGCCCGGACCCCCATCTCCGCCGCCTGCGCCCGCTCGAGCTGTTGCACGGGCTGGGCGTAGAGCCCCACCCATCCCGGCTCCGGCTTCGCGGCGGGAGGCTCGTCCCCGCCCTCGACGACGCGAAGGGCCAGGGCGATCAGGCACACCGCGCAGAGAGCCCGCGCGACGGCGGGCCAGGAGACGGCGAAGGTCATGGGAGCGCTCCGAGTCGGAGGAGAGGGGCGGAGGAGGAAGGGGGCGGCGGGGGCGGGGGCGGTGCCGCGAGCCGGTGCCTTGGCATCGAACGGCGACGGTGACACCGCGCGCAAGCGCCGTGCCCGACGGGGCTCGCCGGCCGGAGCGTACCGAGGGGGACGCCACCTCCCCTCATCGGTGCGCCCGGGGGCCGGGGAACGCCCGCCCCCGGGAGACGGGATCGTCCGCCGAGGCCACGCCGTCCGCGACGACGTAGAGCTCGCGGCCGAGATCGTGGCACAGCGGGACGATGGGCAGCTCGTCGCGCAGGACGTCGAGCGCCGCCCGCAGCGCGGCGTGGCGGGCCGGGACGTCGGACGCCGCCCACGCCTCGTCGAGCAGGCGGTCGAAGGTGGGGCTCTGGAACCGGCCGGGGTTGTTGACCCCGTCGCTGCGGAAGTCGGTGCGCAGCACGCCGTAGGCATCGGCCCACCAGCCCGGGACGCGGCCGCGCAACGTCGCGACGAAGGCGCCCTGGTTCACCCGGGACGCCCAGGCCCCGCGCTCGAGGGGCTCGAGCTCCACGCGCATGCCGATCGCGGCCAGGTCCTGCCGCAGGAGTTCCGCAGCCGTGCCCCACGCGGGGCGATAGGTGTCCGCGACCGTGAGCAGGGGGAGCGTGAGCGTCACGCCTCCACGCTCGCGCTCCGCGCCGGGCGACGGCCGTCGCCAGCCCGCGGCGTCGAGGAGGCGCTCGGCCTCCGCGAGGTCGCGACGCGCGGCGGCGTCGTCACCGTCGTGGAGCGGATGGCCCGGGGGGAAGACGCCCGAGGCGGGGAGGGCGAGGTCCTCGAACGCGACGCGACGGAGGCGCGCGCGATCGAGGGCCAGCGCGATCGCGCGACGCACCTCGCGCTCCGCGACGACCCCCGCCCCGGCGCGGAACACGAGGTACACGTTGTAGAGGAACGTGGACGCGGGGACCTGGTAGCCGGCGAGCTCGAGCCGGCGCGCGTCCCGCCGCGGCACCCGTTGGATCCAGTCGGCCTGGCCCGCCTCGAGCATCAGCACGCGGGAGGCGGGGTCCTTGACGACCCGCACGTCGATCCCCGTCGTCGTGGGCGCGCCCCCCCACCATCGCGGATTCGCGCGCAGGGTGACGGCCTCGTCCGTCGCCCACCGCTCCACGGCGAACGGGCCCGTGCCGATCCGCGCGATCAGGCGTCCGGTCGCGTCCCATGCGCCCGGGGCGAGGACGGGCGATCGGGCCAGGTACTGCGGCACGGGGCAGGACGGCGACGAGCAGCGGACCTCGACGAGCTCTTCCGAGAGGGCACGCGCCGAGAGCAGCCGTCCGAGCCACGCGGACTCTCCGCGCGCCCAGCCCTCGGTGAGGCTCGCGACCACGGCGGGGGCGGACAGGGGACGCCCGTCGTGGAACGTCACCCCGGGCCGGAGGCGGAAGGTCCACCGCCCGCCGCCCCGGTCCTCCCACGCGACGGCGAGCTCCGGCTCCACCGGTCCGAACCGGACGTCCGCGCGGACGAGGCCCTCGGCCACGCCGAGCGCGACGAGCTGCGCCGCATCCGCGTCCAGGGCGGGCGTGACGACCACGAGCCGGGCCGGATCGCGTCGATCCGGGCGGGAGGACGCGGCCGCCGCGACGCCCACGAGGAGGAGGCCGAGGAGCCCGAGGCGGACCGTGGTGCGGAGCCTCACCACGGCCCCCCCCGCAGCCGGGGGTCCACGCGACGGGAGAGCCCGTTCGCGAGGAGCGTCGCCGCGAGCGTGACGGCGATCACGCACAGGCCGGGAGCGACGACGATCCAGGGCGCGACGCGGACGTACGTGCGTCCCCCCGCGATCGAGCTCCCCCACTCCGGCGCGGGCGGCGGCACCCCGAGCCCCAGGAAGCCCAGGCCCGCCAGCGTGAGCAACGTGCGGCCCAGCCGGAGCACCGCGGTGGAGAGGACGGGGACCGTCGCCGCGGGAAGCAGGGTGCGGCGCCAGGTGCGGGCGAAGGGGATGCCGAGAGCGCGGTCGGCGAGGACGTAGGGCGCCCGCACCTCCGCGCGAACGGCGGCCCGGGCCACCCGCGCGTACACCGGCAGGTCGAGCACGAGCAGGACGAGGACCAGGGTGAGCGGGGACGCGCCGACGGTCCCGAGGGCCACGAGCGCGACCACGAAGGGTGGCAGCACGAGGAGCAGGTCGCCGGCCCGGAGGAGAGCGCGATCCGCGAGCCCCCCCAGGCCGGCGGCCCCGGCGCCGAGGAGGAGCCCGAGCCCGGCCGCGCCCAGGACGACGGCGGCGGAGAGCACCAGCGAGGCGCGTCCGCCGTGGAGCGCGCGCGACAGCACGCACCGCCCCAGCTCGTCGGTGCCCGCCCAGTGGCGCAGCGAAGGGGCCTCGAGCCGATGGGCGTCGTCCAGACGGTCGGGCGGCTGCGGGGCGATCCAGGGTGCGAGCGCCACCGGCAGCAGCACGAGGAGCAGCAGGGTCGCCGTGACGAGACGACGCACGAGGGGCGGGCGCGCGCTCATGACTCGGCCGCCTCCGACGCCGGGCGGGGGTCCAGTGCGGCGGCGACGACCTCGGCGAGCCCGGTGAAGAGCGTCGCGACGACGGAGAGGACCAGCAGGCAGGCGAGGACGATCGGGACGTCTCGGGCCCCCACGGCGTCCACGAGCAGGGTCCCGAGGCCCCGGAGGCCGAACACCGTCTCCACCACGACGGCCCCCCCGAGGAGGCTCCGCAGCGAGAGCGCCACCAGGGCGACGTACGGGCCCGCCGCGTTGCGCAACGCGTGCCGCCCGACCACGTCCGCCTCGGAGAGGCCGCGGGCCCGGGCGGCCATGGCGTAGGGCCGGCCCAGCTCGCTCCGCAGCGCCCCGCGCAGCACGCCCGCGGGAGCGGCCGCGTGGAGGAGGCCGAGCGTCAGCGCGGGGAGCACGTAGTGCGCCGCGGTGGCGTCGCCCGCGGCCGGCAGCACGCCGAGCCCCAGGGCGAACGCGGAGGCGAGGGCGAGCCCGAGCAC
>CAZJJQ010000098.1:0-9789 GCA_964546345.1 uncultured Planctomycetales bacterium | reverse complement strand
GCCGACCTCCTCGCCGATGTAGAGCATCGGCGCCTCGTCGCGCTCGCCCTCGCCGATCACGATGCGGCCGTGGATCGGCACCGTCTCGAGCGTCTTGCGCATGGCCTCGACGGCGAGGCGGTCGCTGTGCTTGCGGTCCCCCCGCCCCATGCTGCGGGCCGATGCGATGGCGGCGGCTTCGACGACGGGGAGCAGGCGGGCGGCGAGGTCGATGGACATGCGCCCGAGGATAGACCGCTCGGACCCTGCCCGTCGATGTCGGCGGCGGGCGCGACCCGCGGCGCGTCCGACCCCGAGGACCGTCGGTTCGCGGTCGGTCAGGGCCTGTGCGGAGATCGCCGAACGCGAGGCACGAGCCCGAATGCGAGCCCGTACGTCCCGACGGAGATAACTTCACAGTCCCTCAGCGCGGGCGGAGGCGGGCGGGGAGGGTCGAGTGGGGGGCGGCCGGGGGAGGGCGCTCCCCGAGCTCGAACAGCGCCTGCGCGGCGTCCGCCGTCCGCCGGTACGGGTCGGGCTCGGCGAGGTGCTCGAACGCCCGCCGGTCCGGCTCGGGGATCTGGAGGTTGGCGCCCGGGGTCGGGGGATGTCCGGTGCGCAGATACGCCCACACCGCGCCGACGGCCCACATGGACAGTCCGCGCGCCTTGGTGGGGGCCGGGTGGTCCTGCCGCACCTCCGGGGCCGCGAACCCGGGCTCCTGCGCCGGGCGGCCCTTCGCCCGGGACGCTTCGTCCTCCGCCCGGACGTGGCGGAAGGTGATCAGCCGCCACCCCTCGCCGACCCGCACGACGTGGCGGGGGAGGAGGGCGGCGTGCCACTGGCGGCGCCCTTCGAGGTGCTCGATCGCGCCCAGGAGCCCCACCACGAGCGCCCGGGCGCGAGCCGGCTCCCAGGGACCCCGCTCGAGGACCTCCTGCTCGAGGGAGCCGCCGTCGATGGGTTCCGCGACCATGTAGGGCACGCGGGCCCTCGCGTCGTGGCGAAGCACGCGCAGGAGGAACGGGTGGTCGAGGGACTGGACCCGACGCACCTCCTCGGCGAAGAGCAGCCGGGCAGCCTCGTCGGAGGCGTGGGATGCCTGGAGGCGCCGGAGGGAGTAGCCCTGCCCGCTCACGGGATCCGTGGCATGGACGCAGACGCCGACCGCGTCCTCCTCGAGGACCCACCCGAGCGAGAGACCGGTGGCCGGATCCGGCACGCGCCGGTTGTACCACTGGGCGTCCATGGACCCTCGGACGCGCGCCCCGAGGTCCCCGTTGCCCGCGCCCCGCAGCCCCCCTCCTCCCACCCGATCCCTGGCCTACACTACGCGGTCGTTCTCGACCCCGTCGGAGTCCCCATGCACCGGACGCTCACCGCCGTCTGCTTCGCCCTCTCCGTCGTCCTCCTCGGGCACCTCGTCGGCGCTCCGGCCCCGTCCGCCGAAGCGAAGCCCGAGTTCGCGAAGAAGGAAGGGAAGGCGTGCGGCTACTGCCACACGAACCCGAAGGGCGGGGGCCCCTTCACCCCGAAGGGGGTCGAGTACAAGCAGAACGGCCTGAAGTTCCCGGTGCAGGGCTTCGGCGAGGACGGCGCCTTCACGACGGAGGCCGCAGGCAAGGCCTTCGCGCTGGTGCGCAAGGCCATCGACGTCGGTCACTTCGGCGACGCGCTCCGCCGGATCGGGGAGCTGAAGACGAAGGAGAAGAAGGGGCCCGGGGCCCAGCTGCTCCTCAACACCGAGACGCAGGTGGACAACCGCGGCCGCGACCTGGTCCGGGTGGCGAAGGACGCGATCCAGGGCGGCAAGGTCCCGGAAGCCGCGGAGGCGCTCGCGCGCGCCGAGGCCGAGTTCCGTGGCCGCGAGGCGGGGCGGGAGGCCGGGAAGGTCCGGCCCGACTTCCAGAAGCTGCCCGGCGCCAAGGAGGCCGACGCGGCGGCGAAGCTGGTCGAGGCGCAGCGCCTGCAGTGGTTCGACGCGTTGATGCGGGAGGCCGAGGGGAAGGCGCCGGAGGCGATCAAGCTCCTCACCGACCTCGTCGTGAAGCACCCCGACGGCCCGTTCACGGCGGACGCGAAGGCGAAGATCGAGGCGCTCGGGGGGAAGGTCCCCGCCCCGCCGCCCGCCCCGGGGATGGGGGGGTAGGCGGCCGTGACCGGGGGCCCCTGCCGGGCCCCGCGCCCTGCAGCGTGGACTTCCGTGGCGCATTTCGTACAGTGCCGCCGCTTCGGACCTTCCGACACGCCTGGTCGGCGCGGCGGAGGGATCACCCGGACGGCGGTTCGGGGGCGGCTGCGGCCGCTCTCGCACCCCGCCGCACCCGGGGAGCGGGTTCCCCCGAGCACGTACCGACGTGCGAGGAACGGGCCGATTCGTCAACGTGTTGGGCCTCGGGAGGAGGGACGCGGAGTCCTGACCTTCCGGGACGGGTTTTCAACCAGGAGGCTTGGTAATGCGTCGTTTTCTCGCCATCGCTGCGGTTGCGTTCGTCGGCATGTCCCTCGCCGCGTGCTCGTCCTGCTGCGATCCGTGCAAGCCGAAGTGTGATCCCTGCGCCAAGAAGACGTGCTGCCCGAAGCCGGCGTGCAACTCGTGCGCGAAGCCGGCCTGCGGCTGCGCCCGATAGGGTTTTCGTCGTGAGCGGGGACCGGGCCTCGGCGTCGTCCCATGGACGTGCCGTACCGGTCCCCCTCTTCGTCGGGTGGTTGTTTGGCTGAGCCTCGCTCCGTGTGGAGAGGGCGTCCGGCGGCCGATCTCCACGTTCTGGGTCCCGCGCTCGGGTCCCGTGACACGCCGCTGACACGGAGGGCTTCCGATGTCCGCGGTGCCCGGCCCCTGGGTTGGGGGGCGGGCATGAGGTTCGGTTCGGGGGTGGTCTCCGGAGTGGGCTCCGTCTCAGGGAGGGTATGCATGCGTACGTCGATGCTCGTCGCGACGGTGGCCGCCGTCGGCGCCGTCTCCGCCGGGTGCGCGCAGGGCAGTCGCGCGGCTACCTATCGATCCTCCCCCCCCGACTGCGCCGCGTGTGCGGCCCCGAGCGCGCCCCGGTACGCGCCGCCGCTGACCGCGTCGGCCCCCGCACGTGCGGTGCCGGCCCCCTCGTCGGGCGGAACCGTCGTCCTGTCCTCGAGGCCCGCGCCCGCCCGGATCGTCCCGGCACCCGTGCCCGTCGCTCCCGCCCCGGTCTTCGCGGCCCCTCCGGCTCACCTCGCCTCGGCGCCGTCCCCCGCGCCGGTCTTCCAGCCGGTGGCAGCGGCGCCCGCGCCGGTCTTCGCGGCGGAGTCCGGGGTTGCGGCCGGCGGCGTGCCGAGCGGTCGGCCCGTGAACGCCACGTGCCCCGTGATGCTCGGCAACCCGGTCGATCCCGCGGTCACCGCCGTCTACCAGGGCCGCGTCATCGCCTTCAGCGACTACACCGCACGCTGGAAGTGGAACACCGATCCCGACCGCTACGCCGTCAACCTGCCCCGCATGGCGTCGGGCAGCTCGAGCGACACGATTCCCGTGTTCGCCACGCGTGGCTCCCCGTCCCCCGTCCCGGCCCCGACGTCGCAGCCGCTCCCGCTGGACCCGACGCTGCCCGCCTTCGAGTCGCTGCCGCCGGTGCGGAGCGCCCCCGCGATCCCGCCGGCCTCGGTGTCTCCGTCCGTCGCCGCCGTGACCTCGCCCCGCGCGATGCCGCCGCTGCTGCCGCCCCCGGCCGCCGCGCCGGTCGTTCGGGCGCCGGCGGTACCCCCGTCGGTTCCGGTCACCCCCTCGGTGCGCGCCCAGGTCCCCCCGCCGGCCGCTCCCGAGGCCCCGGCGTTCGAGGACCTGACCCACGGCGAGGACGAGGAGTGCCCGGGCGGCAACTGCCGCCTGCCGGGCCGTTGATCGACGGCGTCGAGGGGCGGGAGGCCGCCCCGTGCGCCTGCACGCCACGTCGGGAGAGCGCGTGACCCCTGCGCGCGGCCCCGGCCCGACCCTGGGTGGCGAGGTGCCGTGGCCCCCCGCGGAGGTCGCGCGCCTGCGCAGCGCCCTGCTCGATCACTATGACGTCCACGCCCGGGAGATGCCGTGGCGCGGCGAACGCGACCCGTACCGCATCTGGATCTCGGAGGTGATGCTCCAGCAGACCCGGGTGGAGACGGTGCGCGAGCGTTACGGGAAGTTCCTGGCGGCGTTCCCCGACGTGGAGGCCCTCGCGTCCGCCACCGAGCACGCCGTGCTCAAGGCGTGGGAGGGCCTGGGCTACTACGGAAGGGCCCGGCGTCTCCGACGCGCCGCCCAGGCCGTGGTGTCCGAGCACGCCGGACGCCTCCCGGCGAGCCGGGAGGCCCTCGCGGCGCTGCCCGGCTTCGGCCCCTACACGAGCGCCGCGGTCGCGAGCATCGCGTTCGGCGTGCGGGCGGCCGTCCTCGACGGGAACGTGGTGCGCGTGCTCGCCCGGCTCCTCAACGAGCGCCGCGAGGTGGGAGAGGGCCGCGTGAGGGCCCGGCTCGCGGCGACGGCCGACGCCCTGGTCGATCCGGCCAGGCCCGGCGACTGGAACCAGGCGATCATGGATCTCGGCGCGACGATCTGCGTCCCGCGTGCGCCGCGCTGCCTGCTCTGCCCGCTGCGCGAGGCGTGCGCCGGGCGCGCGGCCGGCACCGCCGACGCGCTCCCCGCCAAGGAGAAGCGCGCCCCGGGCCCGCACAAGGAGATCGCCGCGGCCGTCGTGTGGAGGCAGGGCCGCCTCCTGATCGGCCGGCGTCCGGCGGACGGCCTCCTCGGCGGGCTCTACGAGCTGCCCGGCGGCAAACGCGAGCCCGGCGAGACCCTCGCGCAGGCCTGCGCCCGCGAGGTCCTCGAGGAGACCGGGCTCCGCGTCGAGGTGCTCGACCGGGTCGCCTCGGTCGAGCACGCCTACACGCACTTCTCGATCACCCTCACCGTCTTCCACGCGCGGGTGCTCGGCGGCCGGCTGCGGGCGCGGGGCGTCGAGGACCTGCGCTTCGTGCCGCTAGAGGACCTCGAGCGCTACGCGTTCCCGCGCGCCAACCGCCGCATCCTCGAGGTGCTCCGCGCGGGAGGCGCCCCCGCCTGGGCCGTCCCCCGCCCGCGCGCGAAGCGTCCGCGCCGTCCCCCGCGCGGTTGACGCCGGCCCCCCGCGCCCCCACGATCCTCCGCATGGCCCAGACCTACACGTTTCCCATCCCCTCCGGCACCACCGCCGCCGCCCTCCTCGCCAAGGTGCGCGAGGCCGGGCGCGCCAAGCGCCTCGCCTTCTCCGGCGACGACCAGAGCGGCCGCTTCTCCGGGCCCGCCGAGGGCTCCTACGCCGTGGACGGCGCCGCCGTGAAGATCACGGTGGACAAGAAGCCCATGATCGTCCCGTGGGGCATGATCGAGGCCGCCCTGAAGGACCTCTTCGCGGGCTGACCGCGGCCGGGGCGCGCCGCGGGCGCCGTACGGTGGGCCCGCCCTCGGCACCCCACGCACCCGCGGGGACGGGCCGCGCAGGGAATCCCGGGGGCGGCGGGGGCCGGCTTCCGCCCCGGAGGTCCGGGCCCCCGAGCGGGGGCGCCCCGGCTCCTGCGACCGGTACACTCCTCGCCCATGCGGTCGATCCTCCTGCGTCTCCCGCTCGTCGTCCTCGCCCTCGCCACCGTCCCGGGCCGCGTCCGGGGAGAGCCCCCGCCGAACCCCCTGGTCAAGCTCCCGGGCATCCTGCAGGGCGCGACCCTGGTGCTCGAGCCGTACTTCCGGTGGACGCCGGCCCCGAAGGAGCCGCGGCACGGCGTGCTCGGCACCGTGCGGGGCACCTCGAAGGAGTTCGAGGCCATCGAGCTGGAGGTGGGGGGCGACCGTCGCGTGCTCGGGGCCGCCCAGCGCGCCGCCTACGAGGCCTTCCGCGTCAAGCACGATCTCGAGCGGGGCGAGCCGCAGCAGGCGGACGTGAAGGCGGACCTCGCGGTCGTGCGCATGAAGAACCCCTTCCGCGACGCCGTGCACGCCATCGCCGTGAAGGCGCTCGGCAGGTCGGTGCTCTTCGTGCGCGGCAGCGCGGCCCGCAAGGAGGAGGCCGCCCTGGTGCGTCTCGTGCAGAGCATCGCCGCCAGCGCCAAGGTCGCGGGCGACGACGTGGACGGCTGGATCCCGCCGGAGGTGAAGGCGACCTGGACGCGCGAGGCCGGGCCGGACCTCGTCGTGGTGGACGACGGCACCCTCGATCCCGCCCGCAAGGCCGAGGTGGTGAAGGGGATCCGGGACGCCCACGGCGTCGCCAAGCGCGCGATCGGCGGCTCGTTCGTGGGGGTGCCCGTGGTGCGCATCACCGCCAACCGCGACCTGTTCGGCTACCTCGCCGGCCGCGACGCGAAGGACGCCGACGCCGTGCACCTGCCGTGGGCGGCGGAGCTCCTCGTGTGTCCGCACGCCCGGTACGACGCGGGCGAGCTCGCCGCCGCCGCGGCCCGCCAGGCCTGCCAGCACCTGCTCGGCGGCGCCGGCGGCGAGCCGCTCTCGACCGGCATCGCCCGGATGGCGGCGACGCTCGCCGGCGGGGCGCCCGTGGGCACGTTCACGAAGGCGGACGAGGCGAAGGCCATCGAGCGGGTGAAGGCCCACGAGGCCCGCACCTGGTATCGGACCCTGATGCTCCCGACGCTCGTCGGCTACCTGGACGAGGACGGCGAGGAGCGGGCGATCGACGCCGAGCTCGCCGTCCACTACCTGGTCCAGCCCGCGTCGGCGATCGGACGCCAGTCGCTCGCCGGTTACGTCGCGGCGTTCCGCAAGGTGGGTCACGTGGACGCCGCCGCCGAGGCCGGGGTCGGGCCCATCGACGGGACCAAGTGCGACGCGGAGTACTGGGCCTACTGGGGGCCGCGCGCCGACCCTCCGAAGAAGGGCACGAAGCCGGGCACCCCGCCGAAGCCGGCACCGCAGAAGCCCGGCGGCAAGTAGGGCGGCCGCTCCGGGCTCGCGACCGGGTCCACCGGGTGTTCGAGGCAGACGGAGGCCCTGGCTCCCCCGTACCATCGGCGCCTCGCCCGGCCGGTCCCCCGAGGGGCGCCTCCGGGCCGGGAGGCCCCGTGTCCGGCGACGACTCCGTCCACCTCGACTTCCGCCTCGATCTCTCGGGGGTGGTCCTCGACGGGCGATGGAGCGTCGAGGGCGTGCTCGGGAAGGGGGGCATGGGCACGGTCTATCGGGCCACCGACCTGCGGCTCTCCCGTCCGGTGGTGGTGAAGGTCCCGCACGCGCGATTCCTGGCGGAAGAGGGGTTCCGCGAGCGCTTCGAGCGTGAGACGCGCAGCCTGCTCGCCCTCGAGCACCCGCACGTCGTGAAGGTGAACGACGTCGGGACGTGGCGTGGCGTGCCCTACACCGTGCTCCAGTACCTGCCCGGCGGCAGCCTCGAGGAGCGCGTCCGCAAGGCCGGGGGGCGGCTCGGCCCGAGGGCGGTGCTCGCGTGGCTGCCCTCCATCGCCGAGGCCCTCGACTTCATCCACGCCCGGGGCGTCGTCCACCGCGACGTGAAGCCGGGCAACGTCCTCTTCGACGAGGTGGGGCACGCGTACCTCGCCGACTTCGGCATCGCGAAGGTGCTCGGCGACGTCGAGACCGGGCTCACCCAGACGGGGATGACGCCCGGATCCCCCGACTACATGGCCCCCGAGGCCGTCCGGAGCGTGCCCGTCGGGCCCGCGGGCGACCAGTACGCCCTGGGCGCGCTCGTCTACGAGACGCTGTCGGGGCGACGGCCCTTCGTCGCCGCTTCGCCCATCGAGGTGCTCCTCCTCAAGCAGTCCACCCCGCCGCCTCCGCTTCCGGAGGACCTCGTCCCCGCTCCGGCCGCCCGGGCGGTGCTGCGCGCGCTCGAGCGCGATCCGGCGCAGCGATTCCCGTCGTGCGCGGCGTTTTCGACCGCCTTCGCGGAGGGGCTCGGGCCTTCGGCGGTGGACGGGCGCGCCACGGACCCGGGCCTCGGCTCCCGCGCCGCCGCGACGCGTTTCGAGAGCGCGCCGACGGTGGAGGACGCCGCCGCCACGCCCGGGACCTACGGCGTCGCGCCACCCACCTCCGTGCCCGGGATCCCGCGCAGCCCACGCCGCGCCGGCCGCGCGCTCCTCTTCGGGGGTGCGGTGCTCGGCGTCCTGCTCTGCGCGTCCGCGCTCCTCCACGTGCCTCCCTTCGACGAGGGCCCCGGCGAGGCGCCGACGAACGCGCCGGAGGCCGGTCCTGCCCCCACGTCGCCACCGACGGAGGCCCCGCCTCGGGCCCCCGCCCTGCCGTCGTCCCCCGGGGAGCTGCCGCTCCCGACGCCGGCCACGGGCCCGACCCCTCCGCCGGCCCCCGTCCCACCCACGACCCCCGCCCCGGGTCCCGCGAAGCCGTCCCCCGGATCCCCGGGGTCGCCGCCGGTGCCGCCGGCGCCGAAGTCCACGGGCGTGGTCCCCGACCTCGTCGTGGAGGGGACGTCGTCCGAGCCCCTCCTCACCGCCGGCTCGTCCTTCGAGGTGCGGGGCAGGGTGTCGCCGCCGGACGTGACCGTGACCGCCAACGACGTCCACGCCTCCGTGGACGCCACCGGGAGCTGGCGCGCCACGGTCCCCCTTCCGGTGGAGGGCGAGACCACGATCCGCGTCCGGGCCGTCTCGAGGACCGGCGACGCCGCCAACGCCCGGCTGACGGTCGTGCGCGACACCGTGCCGCCGCGCGTCCAGGTGCTCGCACCCGAGCCCGACGCCGTGCTGCCCGCCGGGCCCGTCGTGGTGCGCGGCACCGTCGCCGACGCGGGGACCTGCCTCGTGGAGGTGAACGGCCTGCGCGTCGTGCCGCGCGGCGGCGCCTGGGAGGCGACGGTCGTCCTGGCGGCCCCCGCGCTCCGCGTGGTGGTGCAGGCCACCGACGCCGCCGGCAATCGCGCGCCCGCCGTCGAGCGCTCGATCCGGACGCCCCTGCCGCGCTCGCCCTTCGAGGGGCTCACGCGGCGCGGCCCGAACGCGCAGGGCGCCGAGGAGTGGACCCTCGACAAGGACCCGACGGTCGTCCTCGTGCTCGTGCCCGCCGGCGCGTTCACCATGGGCGCCGTGGCGGGCGACGAGTCCGCGCACGCGAACGAACGCCCTGCGCGCCTGGTGCGGACCCGGTCCTACTTCGTCGCGCGCACCGAGGTGACGTGGGCCCAGTGGCTCCGGTTCTGCCGGGCGACCCACCGGCCCGAGCCGGCGGTGCCGCCCGCGGCCGGCCCCGACCATCCGGTGTTCGACGTGTCCTTCGAGGACGCGAAGGCGTGGTGCGCCTGGGCCGGGTTGCGCCTGCCCTCGGAGGCCGAGTGGGAGCGTGCGGCCCGCGGTGGGCTGGAGGGCACCTTCTACCCGTGGGGCAACGACGGCCGCCCCGATCCTGCCCCCGCGAACCTGTCCGACGAGGTCCGGCGGGAGAAGGAGCGCCGCCCCTTCACCAAGAAGCACTGGATCGACGTCCGCGACGGCTTCCGCGACACGGCGCCCGTGGGCACGTTCCTCCCCAACGGCTACGGGCTCTTCGACGTCACCGGCAACGTCTACGAGTGGTGCGAGGACGGCTTCCTGCCCGACGCGTACGCGAGGCTGCCCGCCGAGGATCCGCTCGCGACCGACGCGACGCTCGGGCACGTGGCGCGCGGGGGCAGCTACGAGGCCGACAAGATCGACTGCCGGCTCTCCCGCCGCGGCAGCGGTCTCGCCGCGACCTACCGCGGGGCCAACCTCGGCTTCCGCCCCGCCCGCGACGCGGTGCCCGTCGTCGGCGCCGTGCGCCCGTCCTCTCCCCCCGCGCCCCCCTCACCCGCCGCC
>CAZJJQ010000097.1:0-9835 GCA_964546345.1 uncultured Planctomycetales bacterium | reverse complement strand
CGCATCGCCCCGAGCGGCCCGCCTCGCGCGCCCCGGCGCGCCCCCCGCGACGGGGTAGGCTACGGGGGTCCGCCCGTCCGAGGTCGCCGTCCGTGACCGAGCCCAAAGTCTCCCCCCGCGAGCCCCGCACCCGGGCCGCGTTCGCGCTGTCGCGGCTGCGGGCGAGCCCCGTGCTGCGCGTCTGCATGGCGCTCGCCTTCCTCGAGTACGGGATGCTCGTCTTCCTCGCCGTGTTCGGCACCCGGCTCCGCCCCGACATGTGGGTGGGCGGCACCAACGTGACGCTCACGGGCTTCATGGCGATCTGCTCGCTGGGCTCGTGGCTCTCGATCTTCGCGTGGTTCCCGTTCCTGCAGACGCTCCAGACGCAGGACGACGGCCACGGCAGCGCGCTCCTCCTCGGCAAGGTGCTCGAGACCTTCGCGATCCTCTGCGTGGCGGTGGTGCACGGCCTCATGGCGTGGACCCTGGTGCGCACCGTCCTGTGAGGTAGGGGGCGGCGGGGGGAGGGGCTCGCCCACCGCAGGCAGGCGCCGGTACCATCGCGCGCGGAGTCACCCATGCCGGGTCGGAGGCTGCGCTTCGCCGGAGTCGTCGCCGCGCTCGCGATCCTCGGCGGGGTCGCGGCCTGGTGGGCGTTCAGGGGGGCGGCGGGGGCCGGGCCCGAGGCCGACGGGCTCTCCTCCTCGGCGTCGGGCGAGCCGGGAACGGCCCCTCTCGGCCCGATCTCCCCCACCGCGCTCGCGGCCTCCGGGGTCCACGTCCGCCCGCTCGCGGTCGGGTCCGCGCAGATCGAGGGCACCGTGTGGCGAGGCACGAAGCCCTCGGCCGCGCGCGTGCTCGCCTACGTCGCGACCCCGACACCCGGCGACGAGCCCGCGGTAGCGCGCGCGGACGCGGGCGACGAGGGTCGGTTCGTCATCCCGCGCCTCCCCGTGGGCTCCTACGAGCTCATCGCCGAGGACGCCGAGGGGCGCCGCGGCGGCGCCCTCGTGGAGGTGGCGCTCCCGGGGCAGCGCGTCGGATGCGAGCTCCGCCTGCGGGAGGGCACCGAGATCCTGCGCGGGCGCGTGATCGACGTGGGCGGGCGCCCGTGGCGCGGGCGCGTCACCGTCCTCGCGCACACGCCGGACCTCACCCTTCCCTCGCGCGAGCACCCCTCCGTCGAGACCGACGCGGAAGGGCGGTTCGTCCTTGGGCGCCTGGAGCGGGGGAGGGCGGCGCCTCACGGATGGGATTCGACGGGCCTCGAGTGGACCGCGCTCGAGCTCGACGTCCCGGCGCCCCGCGAGATCGTGATCGACCTGGGCGCGGGCGCGCGCGAGGCGACCGGGGTCGTGCTCGACGCCGTGACCTCCCGCCCGGTCGCGGGGGCCACGCTCGTGACGCGGGCCGGGCGCGCGAACGGCTACGACGCCGTCGTCCGGCGGACGGTGACCGGCGCGGACGGACGCTTCCGCCTCGCGATCCCCGTGGGCGCGGAGGCCGTGATCGCGAGCGCCGCCGGCTACGCCCCCGCATGGCTGGATGCGCGTCGGGCGACGCCGAACCTGACCCTTCGCCTGGTGCGACCCGGACGCATCGCGGGTCGGGTGCTCCACGAGCCCGGGGGCGGCGGGGTGGCGGAGGTCGCCGTCGTGGCCCAGCGTCTCCACGTGCGGGACGTGCCCTACGACGCGCTCCGAACCTCCCTGCGCACGAGCACCACGGGTGGCGGCGCGTACGCCCTCGACGACGTGCCGCCGGGCGACTACCTCCTCTCCGCGCTCGGCTCCGGCGTCTGCACGCCGGAGGTCGGGCTCGTGGACGTCGAGGACTCCTCTCTCTTCCGTGTCCACGTGGAGCCGGACCGGACCGCCACGCTCGACCTCCGCGCCCCGGCCGCGGGCAGCGTCCAGGGCGTCGTGCTCGACGACGAAGGCGCTCCGGTGGCGGGGGCCGTCGTCTCCTGGGCGGAGGTCGAGGACGGCGTCTTCGAGGGCGGGCACGACCGCCGCGTCCCGTCCGGGAGCGATGGCCGCTTCCGATTCGACGCCGTCGTCCCCGGCGCGCTTCGTCTGGAGGCCTCCGCCGCCGGCTTCGTGGCGAGCGACGCCACGCCCGAAGCGCCGAGGGTGCGCGGGGGCGAGACCGTCCAAGTCACCCTGCGCGTCCATGGCGCCCGGTACGCCCTCGTGACCGTCGTCGATCCGGACGGGAAGCCCATCCCCGGGGCGTGGGTCTCCGGCTGGCGGCATGCGGTCACCGGAGCGGACGGCACCGCCCGCTTCCCCTGGCGACGGAACGAACCCCTGCGGGTGTACGTGTCCGCACCCGGGTTCGCCGAACGGTCGGAGGTGATCCCCGACGACGGGTCTCCCGTCCCCGAGCTGCGGATCACCCTCCCGCGAGGCCTGGTCCTCTCGGGTCGCGTCGTCGGGAGCCGCGGCCAACCCCTCCCCGGGGCCCAGGTGCAAGGCGACGGTCCGACGGGACGCCTCTCCGCCGTCGCGGACGGCGAAGGCAGGTTCCGGGTGTGGGCCGCGGTCGAAGGCCCCTGGGAGCTGGTCGCGCGCGCCGAAGGTGCCGGCTGGGGGGAGCCCGAGGAGACCACCACCCGGGCGCCCGACGAGGCGATCACCGTCGTCGCGGTCGAACGCACCCCCGCAGGCTTCCCCCTCCGGGTCGTCGGCCCCGACGGCGCGCCGGTCCCGCACGTCCGGCTGCTGACCGATCCCGAGGAGCGGCCGCGCTACGAGGAGACCATCCCCGGCGAAGGTGCGCGCGTGGACGTGGGCGCGCGATCCGTGGTGCTCGAGGTGTTCGACGCCCGCGACGATGCGGGGCTGCCCCTCCCGCTCGCGGCCTTGCGCAGCACGCGCATCCCCGCGGGCCGCACCGAGCCGTTCGAGCTCCGGCTCGCCCCCGAGCGGGTGATCGAAGGCCGCGTGCTCGACGCGTCGGGACGCGGCCTCCCGGGTGTGCGCCTGGAGGCGGTCGCGCGCGTGCGCGACGAGAACGACGACGAGCGGCAGCACGCTCCCGTGCACGCCGGCGCCTTCACCGACGGGGAGGGTCGCTTCCACCTCGGCGGGCTCTGGGCCGGTCCCTATCGGGTGATCGTCGCGCGGGGCGAGGGGTTCTCCGTCCCGGAGCCCGTTCTCGTGGACGCCCCCGCGACCGGCGTGCGGATCGACCTCCGGCCATCGGTGACGGTCACCGTGAAGGTCGTGGACGCAGACGGGCGACCGGTGCCAGGCTCCCATGTCGTCGCACGGCGCGCGGACGACCCCTCGGGCGCCTTCGCGACTTCGGGCGAAACGGACGCCGAGGGCGCCGCGCGGCTCGAGCGCCTCGACCCCACGCTGCGCTACGCCGTCGTGATCGCGCCGCCCACCACGTTCCTACGGGGGCGCTCGACCTCCTTGCCCGACTGGTCGCCGGCCGACGGGACGGTGCCGCTGCCGCGCGCGCACGAACTCTCCGGCTGGATCCGGGACGAGGATGGGGCGGCCATCCCCTACGCCCAGCTCTTCCTGTCGAAGGAGGGCCGACGCGTGCAGACGGCGAGCGCCGGCGCCAACGGCGCCTTCACGATCGGGCAGCTCGTCCCCGGCACCTACGACCTCGAGGCCACGCCCCCGGGCGAGCGCGACCAGTTCCCCACCTCCTCGGGCAGGACCACGACTCCCTCCGGTCGCCTCGACGAAGTGGTCACCGTTCCCGGAAAACCGCTGCGCATCCGCATGGACGACTACGACTACGGCAACGGCGGGCCGGTGGTGTCCGTCGGCGTCATCGACGGGACGAAGCTCGGTCCGTGGCGGCACGAGGTCCTCTACCGCACGAAGGAAGCCGTGTTTCCCTGCCTGGACCCGGCCCACGAGTACGTCGTGTTCGTCCCGGTGGGCCCCGACGGCAACGGGGCGTTCCTCGGCCCGGTCCGTCCCCGCTCCGAGGTGTATGCCCTGCGCGCGACGCCCGGCCGGACGGTGACGGGGCGGGTCCTCCTCCCCTCGGCCGACGACGCCGTGACCCTGGTGGTCGCGGGCAGCGCGGGCACCCTGCACCTGCCCGATGGACGCAGGCTGGCCCTCGCGCCCGGGCGCGGGGCCCCCACCTGGGCGGGCCCCGTCGCCGCCAACGGCACCTTCCGCATCCCCGGCCTGCCCGAAGGCTCCTTCCGGGTCACGGTGGAGGCCCGCGTCGCGGGCGCCACCGTCCGCGCCTCCGCGTGGGAGAAGGGCGAGCCGCTCGAGATCCCGCTCGGGGGGCGGTAGGCGGCGGCGCGCCGAGGAAGGAGGGGGCGCCGGGGGAGGGGCCTTCGCGCCCCGTGGCGCCTCGAGCTAGCTTCCCGATCGCTCCGCAGGCAAGCTGCGCGCCCCCGGAGGCGGCATGTCTGTCGAGATGGTCAAGTTCGTGCAGGAACGCTACCGAGACTCCGCCGAGTGGCAGGACGTGGAGAAGGTCGCGACCCTGCTCCTCGCGGAACTCAACCGCGAGGAGACGTACGCCCTCATCGTCCAGGCGAATCGACCGAAGAAGAAGAGCGCCGAGGTCCAGGCGGCGTTCCGCCCCGCTGCGACGTCGTTGGGGTTCCACAGCGAGAAGACCGGTCTGTTCAAGGAGTCCATCCCCGGCCTCCGCCCCGACTACTACATGGCCATCGGCAAGACCGGGATCTTGCTGGAAGTGGAGCGCGGCAAGACCACGACGAACAACATGGACCTGCTCGACTTCTGGAAGTGCCACCTGTGCGTCGGAGCCCACTACCTGTTTCTCCTGGTCCCGAAGGAGCTGAAGCACAACGACGAGATGACCTCCAAGAAGGAGTTCACCTCCGTGAAGCGCCGGCTCGCGCCCTTCTTCCAACCGGAGAACTACACGAACGTCCGCGGCCTCGTCGTCTTCGGCTACTGACGAGCCCCGCCTCCGGCGTCACCGGATCGAGTCGTCGCACCTCGGGTCGTACAACTTGGCGACCTCCGCCGCCTCGGCCCCCCAGGCGATCCAGTCGTCGCGGAAGTACTCCGCCTCCCGCTTCACCTGGAAGGGGCCGTGGAACGTGAATCCGGTCGTAGGGCTGCCGGACACGACCACCCAACGGTAGGGACACTCGAGGGGGCGCTTGGGGCTCATGCCCCCCCATCCAGCTGATTTCCGAGGGCACGTGCCAACGAAATGTGGCGTGCCTCCTACGTCCCCTGGGGCCGGAACTTGTAGCCCGTGCCGCGCACGGTCTGGATCCAGACGGGGTTCGTCGCGTCCTTCTCGACCTTGGCGCGGAGCTTGTTCACGAAGTTGTCGATCGTGCGGGGGGTGCCGTCGTAGTCGAAGCCCCAGACCTTGTTGAGGATCTGGTCGCGGGAGAGCACCCGGCCCCGGTTCTGGATGAGGTAGCGCAGCAGGTTGAACTCGCGGGTCGTGCACTCCCGCTCGACGCCGTCCACCCGGAGGCTCTGCGCCGAGAAGTCGATCCGCAGCGTCCCCTCCTCGAAGACGTCCGTCTCCCCCGTGGCCATGCGGCGCCGGCGCAGCACCGCCTTCACCCGCGCCGTCAGCTCGCGCACGGAGAACGGCTTCGTCACGTAGTCGTCCGCGCCCAGCTCGAGCCCGAGCACCTTGTCGCCCTCGTCGCCCTTCGCCGAGAGGATCACGATCGGGATCGTGGGGTCGTACTTGCGGATCGTCTTGCACACCTCGAAGCCGTTGAGCTTCGGCAGCATCAGGTCGAGCAGGATCAGGTCCGGCTTGCGATCGAACGCCTTCTGGATCGCCTCCTCGCCGTCCCTGGCGACGTCCACGGCGTAGCCCTCGAAGGTGAGGCTCCGTTGGAGGCCGAGGCGGATGGAGGGGTCGTCCTCGACGATCAGGATGCGGGGCGTCATGGACGGCGGTCTCCGGCGAGCGGCACGGGGTCGGCGACGCCGCGGGAGGGCGGCGTCGGGGAGGACGCAGAGGGAGAAGACGGCGAGGCGGAGTCGGAGGGGAGGGAGGGGGCGGCGGGGGCCGAGGGGACCCCCGAGGCCTCGGCGGACGCCGGGGCGGCTGCGCGCGACCAACGGCGGACGAGGGGGAAGGTGAGCCGGAAGGTGGTGCCGTCCCCCGGCGCCCCCTCGATCCTCACCTTGCCGCGATGCACCCGCACGATCGTGCGCACGAGCGCGAGGCCGAGCCCCGTCCCGGGCACCGTGCGCGAGAGGTAGTTCTCCGCGCGGTAGAACATCTCGAAGACGCGGCGGCGCTCGCTGCGCGGGATCCCGATGCCGTCGTCCTGCACGGTCAGCTCGACGCGCCGTCCGACGCGTCGCGTGCGCACGCGCACGTGGGCGCGATCGCCCTTGCGGTACTTCCACGCGTTGACGAGGAGGTTGGTGACGGCGTCGTCGATGGCGCCGACGTCGAGGAGGATGGGCGGGACCGCGGGGGAGAGGTCCACGTCGAGGACGAGCCCCGGGTCGCGCTCGAGGCGGCGGAAGCGCTCGCAGGCGGCGCGGACGGGCGCGTTGAGGTCGCCGGGGACGAGGGCGTAGCCCGTGCTGTGGGCCTCGCGGCGGGCGACGTCGATCATGCGGCCGACGATGCGCTGGAGGCGCTCCGACTCGGTGGAGATGACGTCGATCCCCTCGGCGAGGTCGTCGCCCTCGAGGCTCCCCTCCTTGATCATCTCGGTGAACATCGAGATGCTCGTGAGCGGGGTCTTGAGCTCGTGGGAGAGGTTGCTGACGAAGTCGGCCTTCAGGCGCGCGAGGTGCACCTCGCGGCGCAGCACGCGGACGAGGACGAAGCCCGCGATGGAGACGCCGAGCGCCGCCGTGCCGAGGATGAACCAGTAGAACGACTCGCGGGGGCCGGCGCCGCCCGTCGTCGGCGAGACGGCGGCGAAGGGGACGAGGACGTCCAGCCAAGGGTCGAAGTCGGCGCGCTCGAGGGCCATGCGGAGCACGTCGCCGTTCTCGGAGCGCGTGTCGCGGGGCACCACGCGGACGCCGACGGCGCCCGGGGGCGCGCCGGCCTCGACGCCGCGCGCCGTGACGGCGCGGTCGAGGCGCACGAGGAGGGCCTCGCGGCGGTCGGAGCCAGCGGGCGGGGTCACGGAGGCGAGCCCGACGACCTCGGCGCCGCCGCGCAGGGCGAAGACGCGGGGAGCGGACGGGTGGCTCGCGGCGTCGCGGGCGAACTGGAGGACGTACTCGCGGAAGCCGGCGAGCCCGCGGCGGGCGCGCTCGTGGTCGGCGAGCGCGGTGGAGAGCGCGGCGCGTTCGGCGGGGTCGGCGATGGAGGCGACGAGGCGCTCGAGCTCCTGGAGGACCCATCCGAACTCGGGCTGCGCGGCGGCCGGGCGGCCGTCGTTGACGGCGGCGGTCTCGTAGGCGAGGAGGATGGCGTCGGTGACCGAGCCGGCGCCCGTGGGGGCGGCGGTGACGTCCTTCGCCATCTGCAGCGCCTCGCCGACGGCGGTGGCGTAGCCGTCCTCGGTGGTGCGGAAGGGGAAGCGCCGGACGTACTCGCGGCGGGTCTGCGTCGCCACCGGATCGGGGCCGGCGGCGGACAGGCCGCGCAGGCTCTGCTCGTAGCGCGCGGCGACCTGGCGGTCGGCGCGACGCTCCTCCTCCTCGATCGCCTCGGGGGGAACGAAGAGCCGCACGCGGCTGCCGGAGAGGACGCGCCCCGCGGCGTCCACGAGGTAGACCTCGCGCGCCGCGGCGAAGGGGAGCGTGCGCAGCCCGCCGGAGCGCTGGGTGGCCCGGGCGGCGTCGTCGAGCGCGGGGATGAGGCTCGCGCGGGCGCGGTCGAGGGACGCGGTCGCGAGCTCGAGGGCGCGTTTCTCCGTGGCGCTGCGCGCGAGGCGGGCGCCGTCCTCGCGGTCGCGCGTGATCGCGCCGAGTCCGAGGACCGCGACCACGATCACCTGGAGGAGCACCACCAGGATCACGACGGCGGCGGTCTTCGAACCGCGGGATAGGCCTCGGAGGTCGCTCATGCTCGGCGCGCGACGTCGCTCCCGGTCGCCGCGGGGGCGCCGGCGACACGCCGGACCGGACGCAGCGGCTCCTCGTTTCGAGTCTACCGGGGGGCGATGCTCGGCCGCGACGGTCACCGACGCATCACGGGGGGGCCCCCGGAGCGCGCCGCACCTCCCGGACGTGCTCGGGCGGCAGCCAGCGTCGCTCGCCGTCCGCGCCCTCCACGAGGAGGCCCGACGTCAGCGACGCGTCGCGCAGCACGCCCTCCCGGGCCTCCGTGCCCACGAAGCAGCGGATGGGCTCCCCCAGGAGCGCCAGCCGCCGACGGTAGGCCGCCTCCAGGGTCTCGCGGCCGCGCGGCGCGTCGAGGGTGCCGAGCCGCTCGCGAAGCCGCCGGAGACAGCCCCCGAGGAGCGCCGCCCGGTCCACCGGCGCCGGAGCGTGGAGATCGAGGGCGGAGGTCGCGGCGCGGACGGCGGGATCGAGGTCGTCCGGCACGGCCCGCAGGTTCACCCCCACCCCCACGATCACGGGGACGGACTCCCGCCCGGCCTCCGAGGGCAGGCTCGCCTCGAGGAGGACGCCGGCCACCTTCCGGCCGTGGATCCACAGATCGTTGGGCCACTTCACGTGGACCGGCCCTGCACCGGCCTCTTCGACCGCCTCCGCGAGCGCGACGGAGACCGCGGCGACGAGGGCCGCGGGGAGGTGCTCCCGACGCACCCGCAGCAGCAGGGAGGCGTACAGCCCCCCGTCCGGCGAGGCGAAGGTGTGCCCCCCGCGGCCTCGGCCGCGGCGCTGCCGGTCGGCGACGACCACCGTGGGCGCGACGGTCCCCTCGTCGCGCAGCCGCGCCGCCTCGTCGTTGGTGGAGGCGACCTCCTCGAACGCGACGACACGCCATCCCGTGGTCCGGGTGAGGAGGGCGGCGTCGAGGGGAGGAAGGGGGTGGGAGGTCATGGGGGCGGCGGGGGAAGGGTCGCGCTGCAAGCGCAGCGGGCGGCCGGTCCGAGGACCCGCCGCCCGCCGAGATCCGTCGGGAGGGACTAGTGCGCCGCGGGGGGCGGGGTGCCGCCGCCGGTGCCGGCGTCCTTGTGGCCGATGTGCTTGGCCTTCGCCTGCAGGGCGGCGATCTGGGCGGCGACCATCGGCTTCACGGAGAGGTAGAAGCCCGCGAGGATCAGCGCCGCACCGATGAACTCCTGCCAGCCGAAGTTGGCGTAGCCGAGGAGCACGGTCTCGAAGGAGAACAGGATCCAGCACAGCCCCATCCAGCCGAAGCCGAGGAGCATGAGGAGGTTCCCGGTGGACTTGCCCTTCTGCCAGACCCAGAAGTTGAGGAGCGCGGCAGCAGCGAAGACGAGGCCGGCGAGCAGCCCTTCGAAGTGGAGCGCGGCGAGGATGGGAGCGGTCATGGCGACCTCCGAACGTGGGGGAGACGGAATCGGGGGGGCGTGCGGGAGACCTACCCGCGGCGGTGGGCTTCCGGCGGGAACCCCACGCGACCCGGCGAGTTCGACCTCCCACCGCCGACGGAGATAAGGCTAGCCCCCCGGACAGGGTGCGGGAAGGGAGGGGACGCCCACCCCACCCCTCGCGTCCGCGTGGGAGCCGGGGCCCCTCCCCCCCCCGACCGGTCGCCCCGGGCCGCCCCATCCGAAGGGTGGGACGCCGTGGGTCGCGGGCGCCGCCTCCGGGACCGGGGAGGGGGAGGGGGCCCTCGCAGGGACCGGGAGGCTCGATCGACGTAACTACTTAGCAGCAGCCAACCTATGACTGCTGACGGAGGGCGGGCGCACCCACCGGATCGTTCTTCCCGGACACGTCTGGGGAGGGGAACGCGAAACTCCCCGGTTCGCGGCCGGGTTCAATGCCCTGCGGACGCAGCC
>CAZJJQ010000096.1:6836-9901 GCA_964546345.1 uncultured Planctomycetales bacterium | reverse complement strand
CGCGTCCGCATGCTCGGGGTACGCGGTCAGGAACCGGCGCAGGGTGGTCGCGGCCGCCGACGGGGCCCCCGTCCGGGCCTGCCGTTCGGCGAGCCCGAACAGCGCCGCGGGCACGGTGGTGGCGTTGGGGTACTCGCGGAGGACGGCCTCGAACGGAGCGGGGTCGTCGCCCTCGGAGGCCTTCGCGAGGCGCTCGGCGGCGGCGCGCTCGTGGCGCCGGTACGGGAGCGGCCCTTCGGCGGAAAGGATCGCCGCGATCAGGCCCGGGACGCGCTGCCCCGCCGTCTCGAGGCCGAAAGCCGCGTCCCGGTCCTCCCGCAGCACGTCCTGGAGCACGTCCACCGCGTCCGCGGCGCGGCCGGAGGCGCGGTAGAGCGAGGAGAGCCGGAAGCGGGCCGCGGCGCGCACCGGGACCTCGCCTTCCTCGGGGTCGAAGGTGGCGCGGGCCTCCCCCGCCTCCTCCACGAGGTCCTTCAGGTTGCGGATCCGGGCCCCCTCGAGGTCCTTCCCCGAGAGGAGCCCGTCGAGGCGCAGACGCACCTCGACCCGCTCGTGCGAGCCCTCCGAGCGGGCGAGGGCGGCCTCGTAGGCGGTGCGCGCGTCGGCGGTCCGTTCGTCGCTGCGGGCCGCGTCGCCGCGGTCGAGCGCGAGGAGACGCAGCCCCTGCCGCGTGCGCTCGACGAGGCCGAGGTCCTTGCGCTCCGCGGCCAGGCGCGCGGCCTGCTCGTAGAGCGGGCCCGCGCGGCGGTCGTCGCCCACGACGCGCCACAGATCGGCCTCGTCGAGGATCGTCCCGGGGTCGTCCGGATGCGCCGCACGCCTCGCCTCCAGCGCGCGCTCGAGGTCCTCCCAGTCGTAGAAGGCCTGCACGGGGCCGTTGCGGGCCTCGTCCGCGGGGTTCGCGCCGCCCGCCACGACGAGCACCTCCGGGCACAGCAGCACGTTGCCCGACTGCGCCCCCTGAGGCCAGGGGTCCTCGCCCTGGAACTTGCCCTCCGACCGGAGGGAGAAGCGCGCGAGGCCCTGCTCCGTGGGCACGTACACGGCCTGCTGCCCGATCGCGCCCCGGCCGCGCACGAGCGAGGCGTCGCTGCTGATCATCGCGCGCCACGCGACGTTCCCCGTGGCGAGGTCGTAAGCGCGCAGGGATCGGCCCGTCGCGAGCACGACGTCCCGCCGGCCGTCGTTCACGACGCCGAGGAGGTGGTCCACGTACGGGGACGAGCGCGTGGCCTGCGAGGCCTCGCGCCAGCGCAGACGTCCGTCGGCCCGGTCGAGGCAGAGGAGGTGGGGCGACTCCGGCGGCGCCGCGAGCACCGCGTCCCCGTACACCCGCACGGGGCCCGACGCCCAGGTGCCGAAGCGCAGGGGCGTCGTGTACCAGTACTCGACGCGTTCGATGGGGATCTGGTCGTAGGACGTGGCCCACCGCAGCGTGCCCGCCCGCAGGTCCACCGCGGCGAGCACCCCGAGCCCGGTCGGCGCGTACACGACGCCGTCGGCCACCGCCGGCGTCCCCGCCCAGAGCTCCTTCACGTTGTACCCGAAGAGGTTGAGCTCCTGCTGGCCGCTGAGCAGCTCGCGTTTCCACCGCAGCGCGCCCGATGCGGCGTCCCACGCGAGGAGGAAGACGCGCCACCGCTGGTCGAAGGTGACCCCGACGGCCGTGACGATGCCGTCGGCGACGACGGGGTTGGTCGCGAGCGACAGGCCCGCGAGCGCCTCCTCGTCCTCCTTCGAGGCGCCCATGCGCCACCGCAGCGCCCCCGTGGCGGCGTCGAGCGCCACGAGGACCCGACGCTGCCGGTAGGTGGTGATCTCGATCCCCTGGAGCTGGCGCATGACGTAGGGCGCCCGGACCTCCACGTGGGCGAACACGAGGCCGTCCGCGAGGGCTGGCTCGTGGGTGACGTCGAGGTTCGTGCGCCCCGGGAGCGCCTCGCCCGACCGTCCGAGCACGTCGAGCCCCGGCGGAGGACGCTCGGCGGAGGGGAAGGTCCACTCGACGCGCCCCGAGACGAGGTCGCGCGCCTCGACGCCGAACCCGTCCGACAGGAAGAGGCGCCGGCCCGCGCGCACGGGGAGGCACGGGGTGGTGATCCTCCAGCGGAGGAGGAGACGCCGGGGGCTGTCGTCCACCGACATGAACCCCGGCGTGTCGTCGTTGCGGCGCCACGGCAGTGGCGTGCCCGCGCTCCAGCGGAGCGGGCGCACGCGATGGTCGTACGGCGCCCGATCGACGTGCGCGGTGAGCGCGGCCTCGGCGAGGGCGGCCTCGCGGCGTGGCGCCACGGCCTCGCGGGCCGCCGACAGACGATGCGCGAGCTCCGGGTCCACCCCGCCTCCGTCGGGGGACCCCACGCCGGTCGCCGGAAGCCGGAGGGCGTCCAGGCCTGCGACGTCGCCGACGGCGGCGAGCGCGTCGATCAGCCGGCGCCACAGGCCGCCGTCGGTCGGCGCGAAGCGGAGTCCGTCGCGGAGCGCCCCGATGGCGTCGCGCGGGCGTCCCGACGCCACGGCGCTCTCCGCGAGGATCCGCGCGGCGGTGATCCCGGCCGTGGAGGCCCCGAACCGGTCCACCACCTCCCGGAGCCGGAGCTCGTCGCGCTCCGCGACCGCCCGCTCGAGGAGAGGCTGGGCGGTGGGCATCACCAGGTCCTCGTACGCCGCGCGACCGGACGGCGTGAGGGCCTCGAGCCGCCGACGTGCCGCCTCCGGTGCGGCGATCCACCGCGTCTGCTCGGGCTTCTCCTCCACGACGACCAGGTCGTCGCGCAGCCGGTCGAGGATCCGTTGCAGCTCGCCGAGCCCGCGCCGCAGCTCCCCCGCGCGGATCGCCCCGTCCGCCGTGTCGATCGCGACCCGGGCGGTGTTCGAGTCGCGGAGGTTCACCGGGGGCGTGAACTCCTCCGCGCCGCTGACGGCGGGCGCGCCGAGCAGGAGGGCGAGCCCGAGGAGGAACGCGGAGTGCCGCACGCGGAGAGCCTATCCGATGCGCGAGCCCGCGTCCCGCACGCGGACTCCACCGGGCGCCCTCGGGGCGCCGTGTCTCTGCCTCCGTGGGG
>CAZJJQ010000096.1:0-6736 GCA_964546345.1 uncultured Planctomycetales bacterium | reverse complement strand
GCGCCGTGTCTCTGCCTCCGTGGGGCGCAGGGATTCCCCCCGTACCGCGGCCCCCCTGTCTGCGAGTGTCCCGGGGCGCCGTGTCCCCGTGTCCCTCTCCCCGTGTGTCCGTGTGTCCTTGTCAGATCATCTGCATGCGCTTGCGGAGGATCCACTCGAGGGCCAGGATCGCGGTCACGAGCGCCAGCGTCCACGGCGTGTCCCACAGGGAGATGGACTTGCGATCGAGGATGCGCTCGGTCCCCCGGGCGGGCAGCGACTCCACCAGCTCGCCGAGCTCGTAGGGCGCGTACAGGCGTGGGGCGACCCCGGCGGGGTTGGCGACCCGGACGAGCGCCTTGAGCCCCTCGTGGTCGGGGACCTTGTCCTGCGCCTCGCGGGTGGCGAAGCGCGCCTCGATGCGCTTCTCGGCGCGTGCACCGCCGTCCCGGGTGGGGGGATCCACGGTGATGCGGTAGGGGCCCGAGGTGGCCAGCCGGAGCGAGGTGCGATACAGGCCGGCGCTGCCCTCGGGGTCGGGACGGGCCGCGTCCGCCTCCGCGAGCAGCGGCTTCCCGTCCGGGCCCTCCACCTGCAGCCCCCGCAGGACCGGGTCCCGCAGGGGACGGTAGTCGGCGTCGAGGGCGGAGACCTTGATGGTGGCCGTCTCGCCCACGAAGTACTCGTCCTTGTCGGTCTCGATCTTGTAGCGCTTGTTCCCACCGAGCAGGCGGTAGGTGGCGAGCCAGCGGATCGTCTCGTCCCAGAACGAGCCGTAGTAGCGGTCCCCGTGCTCGCGCCGGATCCGGTAGATCTGGTCCACGGCGGAGAAGAACGTCCGGCCCCGGCCGTAGCCCATCCCCGCGAAGACCACGAGCGGCTCCTGCCGGTCGTCGAGGAACTCCGGGCTCGACTGCCCGAACACGCGGGCGAGCGCCACGGCGCCGGGCTTGAGGCCTCCGCGGGCCCGATAGAGCCAGAACCAGTCCCAGCCGTCCCGCCCGCGCCAGATGCGATCCACGGCCTCGGCGCTGCCGTCCTGGAGCATGCCGAGGATCGGGTGCTCCCGGCCGATCTCGGTGGGGGCGATGCGGAACGACGTCGCCCGCGAGCCCTCCTTCTCGCGATCCGTCGGCCTCACCGACACCGGCAGGAGGTCTTGCAGGGGGGTGTCCAGGTACTGCGTGGGGTTGCGGTCCTCGCCCGCGACGAACGCGACCCCGCCGCCCTCGGCGACGAAGTCCTTCAGGATGCCGAGGATGTCCCGCGACCGCTCCTCGCTCGGCACGAGCCGCCTCCAGTCCACGTCGCCGATCACGATCACGTCGTAGGCGAACAGCTCCTGGCGGGTCGTCGGGAAGGCACGGAGGGCGGGGAGATCGCGGCTGTGGGGCTTCTCGACCCCCTCGTCGAAGGACTGGATCCACACCTGCGCGTCGATGCGCCGCGGGTCGCCGGGGTGACGGCTCTCGCGCACGAGGAGGTTCTTGAGGAACCACGACTCGTAGCGCAGGTTCCCGTCCACGAGCAGGACCTTGATCGTCTGGTCCACGACGCGGAGCCGGTGCGTCAGCACGTTGTCGTCGGCGATCGCGTCGTCCTTCGCCAGCGCCTCCGGGAGGACCACGTGCACCTTCACGTCGTAGGTGCCCGCCTCGTAGAACGTCTCCCGGAGCGTGACCGCGGTGGGCACGGCGCTCGGCCCGAGCCGGATTCCCGGGACCCGCGACCGCCCTGCCGGTGCGGCGTCCGCGGACACACCCGGCGGCGGCTTCGGCACGTACGGGCGGGGGGTCGGGAACGCCTTCCCGTCGGGGCCCGCCACCTGGAGGATCTCGAGCCGCGCCTCGACGCCCGTCGCGCCGTCGAAGCCGACCTGGCGGAGCTCCGCGAGGAACGTGGGCGTGTCCTGCACGAGCACCACGTCCTTTGCGGTCACGCGGTCCACGCGCACGTTCTTCGCGAGCCGCGGGTCGCCGAGGGCGACCACGGAGAGGCGCAGATCCTCCGCCGCGCGCCCGAGCCCCAGCACGGCGTCCTCCGGCCGGCCCGCCTCGGCGTTGTCCCGGCCGTCCGTGAGCATCACGACGCCCGCGAGGCGGCGGTCGTCGCGGTGGAGGAACTCGCGCGAGACCGCCTTCAGCGCGGCGCCGAGGTCCGTGCGCTGGCCGGTCGGCTTCGCCTCGAGGACGGCCTTCCCGAGGGCCTCGCCCTCCTTGCCCTCGACGACGGGGGCGTCGCCCGGGGCGGGCTCGGTGGAGGCGAGGCTGCGCAGGTCCTCGTCGAAGCCGAACACGTGCACCACGAAGCGGTCCGAGAGCGAGCGCAGGGCCGCCGACGAGGGGCCGGCGAGGATCTTCTGCACGATCCCGAGCCGCGAGAGGTCGAGGGCCGCGGGGCGCGCCTCCGGGCCGTCCTCCGGGTAGGCCGCGGCGAGGATGCGCCGCTCGCTCGCCTCCGGGTAGCGGTCCGTGGTCGCCATGGAGGCCGAGGTGTCGAGCATCACCACGAGGTGGCTCTTGTCCGTGACCTTCGTGACGAGCTCGCGCTCCGGACGGAACAGGGCGAGCGCCACCAGAACGACCGCGAGCGTGCGGAGGCCGCCCAGCAGGATGCGCAGCGGGCGGGAGACCTTCTGGCGCTCGCGCCGGTAGATCCAGCGCACGGCGAAGACCAGGGCCGCCAGCAGCACGACGCACGCCCAGGCCGGCGGCGCGCCGGGCCACCGCACCGGGCCTTCGGTCGTCGTCTCGGCGAGCAGCGGGAGGTAGAGGGCGGAGGTCACCGGCGGGGGGTCCGATCGGGTCGGGGGGACGGGCGGGTCAGGGAGGCGGGGGGCGCGGGGGGAGGGGGGACGATGGCGCTGCGGGGCGGGTTCGACGGAGGGGGGGGGAGGTGCGCGGGCTCGGGCCTCAGGGGCTCGGGGGGATGGGATCGCCGGGCTTCACGTCGTGGCGGCCGAAGCGCATGGCGAGGTAGGGCTCGAGGAGGAGGAACGCGAGCACGAGGAGCAGCACCCAGTGCGAGACCTCGCCCTCCCGCCCTTCGATCTCGGCGCCCCCGGCCTCCTGCCAGGTCGGCAGGACCTTCGGCTCGGCGCTCTGCGCGCGGGCCCGGACGTCGTCGTGGCGGGCGCGCAGGAGCGCCCCTTCGCGAGGATCCGGGTTGACCGCGAACACGTCCTCGCGACGGATCGTGCTGGTGGTCGCGCCGCGGCCGGCGGGCCGGGCGAAGGAGAGCCGCCACGCGCCCGAGGTGCCCACGCGGTCGAAGAGGGCCTGGGCCCGGTCGCCCTCCGCCTGGGCCTCCCGGATCGTGGGGACCTCCTCGCCGCGGCCGGGGATCGTGAGACGCGGGTCGCTCGCGTCCTTCGGCAGCCAGGCCTGGATGGCGCCTCCCACGAGCAGGTTGCGCCCCGCCGCGGCCTGCTGCGTGAGCAGGAGGGCGGCGTCGTTGAGCAGGGCCGCGTACAGCCAGATGCCCGTCGGCGTCCACGCGTCGTCGAGGCTCGAGCCGAACCACATCGTGCGCCCCAGGCCGAACGGGCCCTCCACGCACGCGATCGGCCCCTTCCGCCCTCCCGCGTCGGCGAAGCGGAACACCACGCTCGCCTCCTCGGCGGCGAGGGCCGGGTCCTTCGGGTCGCGCGGCTCCTTCGCGAGCGGCCGGATCGGGGTGCGGCCGTAGAACAGCGGCGGGTACGCCTTCACCAGCTCGGCCGCCTCCTCCTTCGCGAAGCGGTGCGAGAGCGGGTGCGGCGTCTCGGCGTCGAAGGCGAGGCGCCACGCCCCCTCGTCGTAGCGCCGCGTCTCCGCGGGCAGGATCTCGAAGGGCAGGAAGCGTGCGTCGGGACCGCCCTGGACCTCCTCGTTCCACGCGCGGACGTCGAAGGCGTCGCCGGTGAACACCAGCAGGGCCCCCCCGCCGCGCACGAACGCGACGAGCTCGCGACGCGCCTCGGGGCTGCGGGGCAGGCGGTTCCCGAGGATCACGAGGTGGGTCTCGCGGCCGCTCTCGGTGAGGGCCCGGCGCAGGTCCTCCTCCGACCGGGCCGCCTCGAACTCGAAGACGTCGCCAGCCCCCTCGCCCACGAAGATGCCCTGGAGCGCGTCGGCGGTCTCCCACTTCGAGTCCCGCGAGGGCTGCACCCACGCCACGACCCGGAGCCGCGAGCGCACGTCGAGGGCCAACACGCGGCGGCTGTCGAGCCCGAGCGCGTCGGCGCCGGGACGGCTCTCGGGAGGGGCCACCTCGACGCGGACCGCGTGGCCGCCGGCGGTCTTGAAGGCGAGCTCCTTGGGGACCACGAGCTCGACGCTCTGCTCCCCCGGCCTGCCCGTGACGGGGTTCGCCGCCGGGAGGACGCCGGGCACGCGCACCGTGCGGACCGGTGCGACCGCGTCGTCGAGGAAGATGCGGACGCTCGCGCCCTCCACGGCCGCGTCGCCGTGGTTCGTCACCTGCGCCCGGACCGCGAACCACTGGTTCTGGAAGACGTCGCCCGTGCCCACGATCGCGAGGTCGCCGACGGCCAGGTTGGGGAGGGAGCGGCCCTCGGCGCCGTTCGCGTCCACGATCACGATCTCGCTTCCCTCGCGCTTGAGGCCCTCGAGGGCGGCCCGCAGGGGGTCGGCCGGCGCGTCGGGCGAGGGGCGGCGCCAGTCCGACGCCTGCAGGTCGGTGATCCAGACGAGGACGCGGTTCACGTCGCTCTCCTGGAGCACGGCCCGGGGCGCGGCGGCTGCGAGGGCCTCGGCCCAGGGTGCCGGCGCCTCCGTGGGGCGGACGCTGCCGAGGGCGGCCTTCGCGCGCGACACCCCCTCCCGGCCCACCGCGCGGGGGACCAGCACGTGGGGGCGGGTGCCGGCGCGATCGCCGCGGACGTCGTTGCTCACGACCACGCAGACCGTGTCCTCCGCGCCGAGGCCCGTCAGGACGCGGTCGGCCTCCTCGCGCACCCGATCCGAGACGGAGCGCGCCCCGTCGCGGGCGCCGGTGCTGTAGGACGTGTCGAGGAGCAGGACGACGCTCCGCTTGGGCTTCGCGAGCGCCACGAGCGCCGAGTCCGACAGCACCACCCGGGACAGGCCGAGGCCGAGGAGGAGGAGGGCCGCCACGCGCAGGGCGAGGACGAGCCAGTTCTCCATCCGGAGCCGCTTCTGGTGCTTCTTGAGCGCCGCGAGCAGCCACGTCATCGCGGCCCAGCGCAGCGGGCGCACGCGCCGCCGGTTGAGCAGGTGGATGACGATCGGCACGGCGGCCGCCGCCGCGCCCGCCGCGAAGATCGCCGGGTAGAGCAGGCCCGCGAGGAGCGGCGTCATGCGCGCCTCCGCGCGTGCCGCTTGGCCAGGTACGCCGAGAGCGCCGTCCCGAGGCTCTCCGACGTGTCGAGGGGGACGTAGTCGATCCGGTTCGCGACGCAGCTGCGGCGCATCGACCGCTGGAACCCCTCGACCTCCTCGAGGTAGCCGCGGCGCAGGGCCTCCGGGTCGCCCACGACGGGCGGGACGCCCTCCAGCCCCTCGAAGCGCGTGAGGCGCTCGAACGGGAACGTCAGCTCGTCGTGGTCGAGGACGTGGAAGACGATCATCTCGTGCCCGCGGTTCCGGATCTGCTTGAGGCCCCGGGCGATCTCGACGGGATCGTCGAGCAGGTCGCTGAAGAGCAGGACGAGGCCGCGCCGGCGCAGGGCGTCGGCCACCTCGCGGAGCGCCTTCCCGACGCCCGTGGTGCCCGTCGGGGCCGCCGCGTCCATGGCGGCGAACACGTTCTTGAGGTGGACCGGGTTCGTGCCCGTGGGCAGGGTCTTGCGCACGTGGTCGTCGAACAGGCAGAGGCCGACCGCGTCCTGCTGCTGGGTGATCAGGTAGGCGAGCGCCGCCGCGGCGAACCGGGCGTAGTCGAGCTTGCTGTGGGAGACCTCCGCCGAGCGGTACGTCATCGACTCGGAGACGTCGAGCACCACGGTGGCCTCGAGGTTGGTCTCGTCCTCGTACCGCTTGATGTAGAGGCGGTCGGAGCGCCCGAAGACCTTCCAGTCGAGGAAGCGGATGTCGTCGCCGGGCACGTACTCCCGGTGCTCGGCGAACTCCACGGAGAACCCCCGGAAGGGGCTCTTGTGGAGGCCCGAGATGTAGCCCTCGACGATCAGCCTCGCCTGCAGGTCGAGACCCTCGACCTGGTCGAGGACCTTAGGATCCAAGTACCGTCGGGAGTCGCTCGTCACGCAGGGCCTCATTCCCCGTCGCCGGGATCGCCTGGAGGAGGTCGTCGATGAGGCGGTCGGACGTGTAGCCCTCCGCCTCCGCGCCGTAGGTGGTGATGATGCGGTGCCGAAGCACCGGGTGGGCCACGGCCCGGACGTCCTCCGTCGCCACGTAGAGTCGGCCCTGCAGCAGCGCCCGGGCCTTGGCCGCCAGCACGAGGTACTGGCTGGCCCGCGGGCCGGCGCCCCACGCCACGCGCTCCTTGACGAGCGGCAGGGCGTCGGGCGTCGCCACGCGCGTCGCCCGGACGAGCCGGAGGACGTACTGGAGCACGTGCTCGGGGACCGGCACGCGCCGCACCACCTCCTGGAGCTCGAGGATCTCGCGGCCGTCGAGGACCTGCTTCATCTCGACGGTCTGCGGCCGGGTGGTCATCTCGACGATGGAGAGCTCCTCCGCCTCGGAGGGGTACTCCACCTTCACGTTGAACATGAAGCGGTCGAGCTGGGCCTCGGGCAGGGGGTAGGTGCCCTCCTGCTCGATGGGGTTCT
>CAZJJQ010000095.1:0-9907 GCA_964546345.1 uncultured Planctomycetales bacterium | reverse complement strand
CGGTGCGAGTCGGCGTCCTCGTGGTGCGTGCTGAACTCGATGATCTCGGCGTCCTCGAGCCCCGTGAACCGGTGCACGGTGCCGACGGCCACGTGCCGGTGGTCCCCCACCCCGAGGATGTGCTCCTCCCCGCCCAGCTCGAGGAACACCTTTCCCTTGATGACGTAGAACACCTCGTCCTTCACCTTGTGGAAGTGGAGCGAGCAGCGGTGCCCCTTCTTCAGGACGAGCTTCTTGCCGCAGTAGTCCCGGTTGACGATCCAGTGCTCTTCGCCCCAGGACTTCGGCACGACGTGCGTGGGAGTGGCCATCGGGGCATTGTACGGGACCTGCCGGCCCGGAGGCGTCTCCCGGCCCGGCCCGCGCGGGACGAGGGGGCCGCCCCGGCCCCCGGGGGCTCCCTCCCCCACCCGCGGGTCCACGGGCGCACCCCGGGCGCCGGCCCTACTCGAGGCCCGCCGTGCGGATGAGGCGGTCCACCACCCCCGCGAACTCGATCCCGGCCGCGGCGGCCGCCTTCGGGATCAGGCTCCGGGCCGTCATCCCGGGCATCGTGTTCACCTCGAGGACCGTGAACTGGCCGTCCGGCTCGAGGATCATGTCCGTCCGCGACACCCCCCGCAGGCCGAGCCGCTCGCGGACGGCGAGCGCGAGCGACCTCCCCGCCGCCTCGACGGCCGGGGGCAGGTCGGCGGGGCAGATCTCGAGCGCGCCCTCGGCGTCGTACTTCTCCCGGTAGTCGAAGAACCGCGCCGACTTCGGCTTGAGCTCCACGAGGGGCAGCGCCGACGGGCGTCCCCGCTCCCGGTCGTCCAGCACGCCCCCCGTGAACTCGCGCCCCTTCGCGTAGGCCTCCACGAGGAGCCTTTCCGCCCGGGGAGCGAGGGTCTCGAGCGCGAGGATCACCTGCCGCGCGTCGTCGCACAGCCGCACCTCGAGGCTGCTCCCCCCCAGCGGGTCCTTCACCACGAGCGGCGTGCCGAACTGCACGACGAGATCCTCGGCGAGCCCGGGCCGGGAGCGGCCGAGGTCGTCCCGCCCGAGGATCCGGAACCGCGGCGTCCGCATCCCGTGGAAGGAGAGCACCTCCTTCGTCCGGATCTTGTCCACGGCCGTCGCGCTGCCGCGCACGCCGCTCCCGGCGAACCGGATCCCCGCGACCTGCAGGCAGGCCTGGAGCGTGCCGTCCTCGCCGAACTTCCCGTGGAGGATCGGCAGCGCGACGTCGGTGCGCCAGTCCACGAGCTCGGCGAGCGCGAGCCACGGGTTGCCGAAGTCGCGCCACGCCGTGTCGGCCGCGAGCGGGTCGAAGCCCCGCGCCACGCCGCGGCGCGACTCGGGGGCCTCGAGGGGCTTCGCGCTGATCCGCCACCGCCCTTCCCGCGTGACGAGCACCGCCCGCACCTCGTAGCGCTTGCGGTCGAGCACGTCCACGACGTTCGCCCCACCGCGCAACGACACGTCGTGCTCGCTCGAAGGGCCGCCCATCAGCACCGCGACGCGCAGCTTGTCCATGCCGACCTCGGGGGGGAGGGCGGCGGATTCTACTCCTTCGAGGCCGGCACGCTCACCGACGGATCGGGCTCGAGGAGGCGCGTGAAGGCCTCGCGCACCCGGCGCCGGTCGTCGCGGACGAGCGTGTGGGGCCCGAGGATCGCGACCGTGAGCGGTGCGGCGTCCACCGGGCGCAGACGGATCGCCGTCAGCCAGGTGCCCTCGGGGACGTACTGCGCACACACGCACTCGGTCTTCGTGCCGAGCTGCGAGAGGCGCTCGAACAGGTCGAACGCGAGGGCCACGTGGGCGGCCACGTCCTCGACGTCCTTCGGCTCCAGGTCCCCGTGGCTGCCGATCACGAGCCCCTGGTCGTCGATGGCGACGATCGCGGTCGCCTTCGTGACCTCCCGCACCCGGGCGAGGAGGGACGCCCAGGTCGGACGCGCACGCGGTTCCACCACGGGGTGGGCGGAGACGGCGGGGGTGAACCCCGGGGAGGGACGGCGGAGCGCCTGGGCCGCGGCCCCAGGGGGGGCGGGAGGACGGACCGACGGCGCCACCAGCGCCCGCGGAGACCGGCCGAGGAGACGGTCGAGCAGGCCACGCCGGTCCCCGGCGTTCAGCGGCGCACCGTCGGACCGGCTCATGCAGACTCCTCCGCGCCACCCCTCCTTCTCGACCGTCCCGGGCCGCGAACATGAGGGGCTTTCCGCGCCGGCGGCACCGCCGTCCCCCGCCCCCGGCGCCCCCACCCTCCCGGCGCCTCCGCTTCCCGGACCGAGCCTCATGCCCGGATCCCCCGCATCTCGAAGGCGACCACGGCCTCGACCAGGGCCTCGAGATCGGGCTCCGGGTCGGGCAGCAGGTACCGGCGCGTGAGGCGTTCCATGAGGCCGATCACCATCTCGGCGTGGACGTCGCAGTCGAGGTCGGGGCGGGCGACGCCCTGGGCGACGAAGTCGCGCCGTGTGGCGGCGACCCGGGCGTGCCACGCGCGCTCGTGCGCCTCCAGGAGGGCCGCGAAGCCCTTGTCCACGCCCGCGGCCTCCTCGAGCAGCAGCCGGCAGAGGCCCCGGTGGGCGCGGAACGTCGAGAGGACGGTGCGCGTCGAGAGGCGCAGCAGCGCTTCCGCGTCGGCGGGCGTGCGCACGACGGGCTCGGGCTCGGAGGGCCGCGCGTCGAGGAAGATCGCGAGCATGCGGTCCACCAGCGCGGCGAAGACGGCGTGCTTGCTCTCGAAGTACAGGTAGAAGGTGCCGCGCGCGACGCCCGCCTCGCGGAGGACGTCCTCCACGTGGGTGCCGTGGTAGCCGCCGCGGAGGAACGCGCGCTCGGCGGCGCCGAGCAGCTGGGCCCGGCGGTCGTCCTTGCGGAGGCGGGTGCGGGGGCGGGAAGCGGCGGTCACGGCCCTACGGTACGCGGCGGGAGCCCCGCCGGCACGCGTCCGTCCCGCCGCCGAGGCCTACGCGCTGCGGAGGTCGTCCGGTCCGTCCGCCTCGAGCGGTCGCAGCGACGGCGTCTCGGGCGGCTCGCGTCCCGCCATCCGGTACCAGCGCGCGACCTCGGCCGCGACCGCCGCGCGGCAGGTGTCCGGACTGTCGGGGCCCGTGGCGTTCTTGAGGGGTGCGAACTCCCGCGCGCGGTCCACCTCGTGCACCGCGACCCGGGGGGCGAGCGGCAGCAGGTCGAACAGGAACTGCTCGAGCTTGACGGCGTTCTCGCGCTCGGGCGCCACGAGGCCGCGCTCCGCCGTCCACGAGGGCACCTTCTTGCGCGCGTGGTGGAAGGGCAACGTGAAGCCGGGCTCCTCGAGCCGCTCCCGCAGCCACGCGAGCGAGAACGCGTGGATCGCGATGGACCCCAGCCGCAGCTCGGCGGCGGCTTCCGGCGTGATCTCGGAGTACTCCACGATGCGGACCCGGCCGTCCACGCCCCGGGCGTACATGCCGACCTTCTCGCCCGGATCGCGCTTGCGCACGGCCTTCCCCCCGGCCACCGCCCGTCGATCCAGGAGCCAGCCCAGGAACACGGGGTCGAGGGCGCGGCCGAGGGGGTTGTCCACCTGGTGGGTGGTCAGGCACTCGATGCCGAGCCGCGCGAGCCACTCGAACGTCCCGGAGCGACGCAGCGCCTCGACGAGGCCGCCGTGGCCGTCGGGCGAGAGCGCGAGGCGACCCGGGCCCGAGAGCAGCGCCCTGCCCTCCGCGTCGAGGGCCGGCAGCTCGCCCTGGCGGACGATCCTCACGAGGGCCGGGTCGAGGCCGTGCCAGGCCGCGGCCTCGAGCGCCGCGCGGGTGGGCGCCTCGGTCTCACGGCTGACGAGCAGCACGAGAGGGATCGCGCGGCCGGCGGCGCGCGACGCCGCGAGCACCCGCTCGAGCAGCACCGCGTACAGCGTCCGGTCGGGCCCGGGCCCGAGCACGAAGGTGCCCTTCGGCCCGGGGAACCCGAGCCGCGTCCCTTGGCCGCCGGCGAGCAGGACCGTGGCCACCCGCCCCGCCGCGAGGAGCGCGCGCCCTCCCTCGGCGAGCCGGCGCGCGAACCCCGCCTCGTTCTGCTGCCGGCGCCACGTCAGGCACTCGGGCGGACGCAGGTCGGGAGGGACGCCTCCCGCGGGATGGCGGAAGGCGTGGGCCACGCGCTCCCACGGGATCTCGAGCAGGTCGGCCTGGAACGCCGCCCGGGCGACGCCGTCGAGCGTCTCGGCGTGGAGCACCAGGTGCTCCTGGCCCGTGGCCAGGAGGCGGTCGCGCAGCGCGGCGTCCATCGGCATGGGGTTGCTCCGCCCGGCCCCCGGGAGACTCCCCCGCCGACGCCGCGCCCCCTACCCCGTGTACCGACCGAGGCAGATGGTGACGTTGTGTCCGCCGAACCCGAACGAGTTGGAGAGGAGCGTCTCGACCTTCATCTTGCGCGCCACGTTGGGCACGTAGTCGAGGTCGCACTCGGGGTCCTTCTCGTCCTGGTTGAGCGTGGGGTGAACCACCTGGTCGCGCAGCGTGAGGGCGGAGACCACGGCCTCCGCGCCGCCCGAGGCGCCGAGCAGGTGGCCGAACACGGACTTGCTGGACGAGATCGCGAGCTTGTAGGCGTGGGGCCCGAAGGTGGCCTTGATCGCCTGCGTCTCGCCGAGGTCGTTGAGCTCGGTGGAGGTGCCGTGGGCGTTGACGTAGTCCACGTCCGTGAGGTTGCGGCCCGCGTCCCGGAGCGCCAGCATCATGGAACGGGCCGCCCCGACGCCGCCCGGGGAGGGCGCGGTCATGTGGAACGCGTCGGCGGTCATGCCGGAGCCGAGGAACTCGGCGTAGATCTTGGCCCCGCGGCGCTTCGCGTGCTCGAGCTCCTCGAGGATGAGGATCCCCGAGCCCTCGCCCATCACGAACCCGTCCCGGAGGCGGTCGAACGGCCGGCTGGCCTTCTCGGGCGCCTCGTTGCTGCGCCGGGACATGGCGCGCATCGAGTTGAAGCCGGCCATGCCCATCGAGGTGATGGTGGCCTCGGCTCCGCCCGTCACCATCACGTCGGCCTCGCCGTCCCGGATGGACCGGTGGGCGAGCGCCATCGCGTGGTTGCTCGACGCGCACGCGGACGCCGTGATGTAGGACGGCCCGCGGCACTCGAACCGGATGCTGACGTTCCCCGCGATGGAGTTCGCCATCATCTTGGGCACGAAGAACGGGCTCACGCGCGTGGGCCCCTTCTCCATGATCGTCGTGTGCGTGTTCTCGATGGTGTCGAGGCCGCCGATGCCCGTGCCCAGCACGACGCCGGCGAGGTCGGGGTCGTAGGCGCCGGCGACGAGCCCGGAGTCCTTCCAGGCCATCTCGGCGGCCGCGAGCCCGTAGAGGGTCGAGAGGTCGAGCTTCTTGACCTCCTTCGCCTCCACCCACTGCTCGGGCACGAAGCCCTTGACCTCCCCCGCGACCTGGCAGGGGAAGTCCATGCCCTTGGCGTCGAACCGGGCGATGCGGGTGATGCCGCTGCGCCCTTCGACGCAGGACCTCCACACCGCCTCGGCGTCGTTGCCGGAGGCGTTCAGGCAGCCGAGGCCCGTGATGACGACGCGACGACGCACCGGGTCAGGCCTTCTGCTGGGCGTGGCCCTCGATGTACTTGATCGCATCGCCGACGGTCTGGATCTTCTCCGCGTCCTCGTCGGGGATGTTCAGGTCGAACTCGTCCTCGAACTCCATGACCAGCTCGACGGTGTCGAGGCTGTCGGCGCCGAGGTCGTTGATGAACGACGTCGCCTCGGTGACCTTCTCCTTCGACGCGCCCATCTGCTCGCAGACGATCTCGATCACGCGGTCACGGACGTTGCTGCTGCCCACGGTGCCTCCTGCCGATGTTCGGCCACTCGATCGGACGACCAGCCGGCCGAGGCGATCGCCCCGGGTCCGGCACTTTCCTACATGACCATGCCCCCGTCCACGCAAATCACCTGCCCGGTCACGTACCCGGCCGCCGGCGAGGCGAGGAAGAGGACCACGCCCGCCACGTCCTCCACGGCCCCGAGGCGGCCGAGGGGGATGCGGGACTTCAGCTGCTCGGCGGCCCCCGCGGGGAGGTTCGCCGTCATGTCGGTCGAGATGTACCCGGGGGCCACGGCGTTCGCGGTGACGCCCCGTCCGGACAGCTCCCGGGCGATGGACTTGGTGAACGAGATCACCCCGCCCTTGCTGGCGGCGTAGTTCGCCTGCCCGGCGTTGCCCATGATCCCCACGACCGACGCCACGTTCACGATCCGGCCCTGCTTGGACTTCATCAGGGGGCGGGCGGCGGCCCGGGTGACCAGGAAGACGCCCTTCAGGTTCACCGCCATCACCCGGTCCCACTCCTCGTCCGTCATGCGGAGGAGGAGGTTGTCCTTGGTGATGCCGGCGTTGTTCACGAGCACGTCGAGCTGCCCGCCGCCGTGCTCGACGGCGGCCTCGACGGCGGCCTTCGCCTGGGCGCCGTCGGTGATGTCGGCCTTGACGAACCGGACCGTCGCCGGGCCGCCGGAGGCCGCCACGGTCTCGGCCGCGGACGCCTCGTGGAGGTCGGCGAAGGTCACCTTCGCGCCCCCCGCGGCGAAGCCGGCCACGATGGCCCGGCCGATGCCGCGCCCGCCTCCGGTGACCAGGACGGACAGGCCGGTGAAGGTGGAAGGGCTCATGGGGCGCTCCCGGCGGAGAACCCGGCGAACGCGTCGGCGTTCGGGACGCTCCGCACCGTGACGGTGGGGTCGATCTTGGAGAGGAGCCCCGAGAGCACGAGCCCCGGGGCGGCCTCGACGGCGACGGCCATGCCGGCGGCCCTCGCCGCCCGGACGCAGTCCATGAACCGGACGGGGCTCGTCACCTGCGCGATCAGGTTCGCGCGGATCTCGGCCGGATCGGCGTGCGCGCGGCCCGTGACGTTGGACCAGACGGGGAAGCGCGGGGCCGCGACGGCGACCCGGCCGAGCGCCGCCTCGAGCCGACGGGCGCCGGGCGCCATGAGGGGGGAGTGGAAGGCCCCGGCGACGTCGAGGCGGATGGGCCGGCGGATGCCCGCGGCCTTCGCGGCCTCCTCGGCGGCGGAGAGCGTCGGGAGGTCGCCGCTGATCACCACCTGCCCGGGAGCGTTCAGGTTCGCGACCACGCACACGCCCCTCGTGACGGCCCGGCCCGCGGCGCAGGCCGCCTCGGCCTGGGCCTCCTCGCACCGCAGCGCGGTCATGCCCGAGGGCACGGCGGCGCTCGCCTCCTGCATGCCGATCCCGCGCTCGCGGACGAGGAGGAGCGCGTCCTCGAGGGAGAGCGAGCCCGCGGCCCACAGGGCGGTGAACTCGCCCAGGGACAGGCCGAACGCCCCGGCGACGTCCCGCTCGGCGAGCCGGCCCGAGGCCCGCAGCGCGGACACCACGGCCGCGCCGGTGGCGAGGATCGCGGGCTGTTGCACGTCGGTCCGCACGAGCTCCGGCGCCGGGCCCTCGCGGCAGACCTTCTCGAGGTCGAACCCGAGGACCTTGGAGGCGCGGGCGAACACGTCGCGCGCCGCGTCGTTCACGGCGGCGACGTCGGCGCCCATGCCGACGTGCTGGGCTCCCTGGCCCGGGAAGATGAGCGCGGTGAAGGGCATGGTCAGGCGCTCCGGACCCCGCTGGCGCCCGCATCCTCCGCGATCTTCCGATCGAGGTCGGCGGCGACGTAGTCGCGCGCCACGCGCACCGCGTTGGCGACGGCGCGCGCGTTGCTGCGTCCGTGCCCGATGATGTAGGCCCCGCGCACCCCGAGGAGGGGCGCGCCGCCGTACTCCGCGTAGTCGAGCTTCTTGCCCATCTCCTTGAGCAGGGCCCCGAGCTGTGGCAGGGCCGCCATCGCGTCCTTGACCATCCCGAGCATCATCTCGCCGAGGCCCTCGGCAGCCTTCAGCATCACGTTGCCGACGAACCCGTCGCAGACCACCACGTCCGCGGTGTCGCGGAAGACGTCGCGGCCCTCGACGTTGCCGACGAAGCCGGGCACCGGATGCTGCTTGAAGACCTCCCAGGCCTCCTTGACGAGCTTGTTGCCCTTGTGCTCCTCCTCGCCCACGGAGAGGATGCCCACCTTCGGCACCGCGACCCCCATCGTGGCGCGGACGTAGTGCCGGGCCATCAGGGCGTACTGCCAGAGGTGCTCGGGTCGCACGTCCACGATGCCGCCGCAGTCCACCACCACCGTCGCGCCCTGCCGCCGCGGGAAGGGCACCGCGATGCCGAGGCGCTGGATCCCGTCGATGCGCTTGCAGAAGAGCGTCGCCGCCGCCACCGCCGCGCCCGTGGACCCGAGGTTGACGACGCCCTGCGCCCGTCCGGCCGCCAGGGTCTCCGCCGCCACCCGCGCCGAGTTCTTCGGCTTGTGCTTCATCGCCCGGACGGGCTCTTCGTCCATCGCGACGACGCCCTCGGACGCGACGATCTCGATCCGCTCAGGACGCCCCCCCCGCGACCCGAGCTCGCGCTCGAGGGTCGTCGGGTCGCCGACGAGCAGGAGCTCGACGTCGGGGTAACGGCGCACCGCCTCCAGCGCCCCCTCCACGGGGGCCGCCGGGGCCAGATCGCCCCCCATCGCGTCGAGAGCGATGCGGATCATCCGCTACTCGCCCTTGGCGACGACCTCGCGCTTGCCGTAGTACCCGCAGTTCGGGCACACCCGGTGCGGAGGGCGCGTGTAGCCGCAGTGGCCGCAGGTGCCGACGCCGGCCGGGCTCAGGGCGGCGTGGGAGTTCCGCTGGCCCTTCGTCCGCTTGCTCGTTCTACGCTTCGGAACCGCCATGACGCTCGAACCCTCGCTCAAGGGGGCTGGCTCCGCCGCGGAAGGGCGAACGGAGCCCGAACCGGCGTTGTGGACGCCGGATCGGTGGGGAAAGGGCGGAGGGTAAGGGTGCCCCGGGCCAGGGTCAAGGCGGGGTGCGTGCCACGCCCGGGGCGGGGGATGTCGGGGGCGCCGGGGGCGAGGGGGGGGAGGGGAGCCCGCGCCGGGGAGGCGACGGGAGGCCGACGGGGCCGGCAGGTCCCCCCCGTGTACCCCAGGGGCGCTCTACCGCTCCGCAGGAGGGCGGAGAGGCCCCCGCGGGCGCGGACGGAGGGGCCGGTCGGTCCCAGGCGGCGCTCCGGAGAGGGCGTCCCGTTGCGGCGGGGCCCCGGGGGACGGTAGCGTCCGGGGATGGCCACCCCCGACTGGTTCGACCCCGTCCTGAGGAGCCCCGCGCCGCGACGGGTCCGCGCCACCGGCATGTTCGCCTTCGTGAGACTCGGCCTGCTGGCGCTCGCCGCGATCCCCCTCTACTTCGGGCTCCGTCCCGAGGCCGACCTCGGCCGGGCGCGTTTCCTGGTCGCGGTGCCCGTCCTCGCCGTCGTCATCACGGCACTCTGGGTCGAGCGATGGGCACGGCGGTACCGGCGACTCCTGGCGACGGGCAGGGTGGCCCTGGGGCGCCTGGTGCCGTTCGAGCCGACCCCAGGCGACCAATGGGCCTACTTCCTCACCTCGGGAGAGGACACGGGCGAAGCCCGAGTCACGGTGCACTACGAGTACCCGACGGAGACGGGGGCTTGCGTGCGCGCGAAGCTCCGCGTGACCGCCGACGGGGATCGCCCCCGGATGTTCGACGGACGATTCCCCGAGGGGCTCGCGCCGGGAGCACGCCTCGTGGTGCTGTTCGATCCCGGGCGACCCGAGGATCACGTCCTCTACGACCCCCGCGCTCTCCTCAGGATCGTGGGATCCGCGAGCTGATCCACCGGGGCCGCTGAGGCAGACCCCTCCCCCCGGCGCCCCCCGCTTCCCGCACCCGGCCGTCCCCGTCGGAAGGTTCCGGCGAGAAGAGGTCGCCCGGTCCGGCAGCCGCGGCTCCGTGGCCCGCGGCCGCCTACCCCTGCAGGCTGCCGGCGAGGGCGGCG
>CAZJJQ010000094.1:0-9909 GCA_964546345.1 uncultured Planctomycetales bacterium | reverse complement strand
GACGCTCTTCGCGACCTGCTACGGCATCCAGGTCGTGGGCGAGGCTGCGTGGAAGCTGTCACCCGCATTCCAGCGATCACACCCCGCGATCCCCTGGTCGCTCATCGCGAGCATGCGGCATCGACTCGTGCACGACTACGGCCGCGCCGACGAGGCGATCATCTACCGAGTGGCCACCGTCCACCTGCCGATGCTGCTGTCCCAGGTCGAGGCGATCCTCGCCGCCGGCGGCGGCGGCATGGGCGGCATGGGCGGGATGGGCGGCGACTTCTAGGACGCCGCGCCCCGCAGCGCTCCCCGCGGCCCCGGCGCCCCTCGTGGACGCTGGGGCCGCTCCGTGTCGGGGCTCCCCGCGCGCGGAGGGCGGAGCTCCCGGGGGCCTCGGGGCCCGCGCAGGCTGTCACCGGGCGCGGGCGTACCCTGAGCGGACCACGCCTGCGAAGGAGCCGCCTCGTTGCCCGGACGCCGTCTGCACGCCGACCAGCCCGACGTCGACGACGCGCTGGTGCGCCGGCTCCTCGCCGTGCAGCATCCGCGGTGGGCGGGGCTGCCCGTCGAGCGCATCGCGTCGGACGGCACGACGAACGCCATCTTCCGCCTCGGCGCCACGGCGGCCGCGAGGCTGCCCCTCGTGGGCTATGGCGAGGATGCCATCGCCGTCGAGGGGGCCTGCCTCGCGCGCCTCGCGCCGCACCTGCCGTTGGCCGTCCCCGAGCAGCTCGCGACGGGCGTGCGGGGCGAGGGGTACCCGTTCCGTTGGTCGGTGCACCGATGGATCGAGGGGGAGCCGGTCTCGCGCACGCCGGTCACGGATCGCGTCGGGCTCGCCGAGGACCTCGCCGCCTGGATCGCGGCGCTCCACCGGATCGACACGACGGGCGGCCGCAACGCCGCCGAGCACGACCTGCGCGGCGCGCCGCTCGCGATGCGCGACGCCGACACGCGACGGGGGCTCGCGGCGCTTGCCGACGAGATCGACGTCGATGCGGCGCTCCGGGTGTGGGAGGACGCGCTCCGCGCCGAGCGGTGGCGGCGCCCGCCTGTGTGGTCGCACGGAGATCTGCTCCCGGGCAACCTGCTCGCGCGCGCCGGGCGGCTCGCGGCCGTGATCGACTTCGCGGGGCTCGGGGTCGGCGATCCGGCGTGCGACCTGATGGTCGCGTGGGCGCTCTTCTCCGGGGCGAGCCGGACGACCTTCCGCGACGCGCTGCGGGACGCGAGCGGCCTCGACGAGGCGACCTGGGTCCGGGGGCGCGGCCACGCCCTGTATCACGCGGCGATCTACATCCCGTACTACCGGCACGCGAACCCGCTCGGCGTCGCCGCGGTCCGGCGGCAGCTCGCGGCGGTCCTGGCCGAGCCGGGATGAGCGGGGCGCGGCCGCGACCCGGACGCCGCGACCGTTCCGGGGCGGACCGGTCCCCCGCCGCCCCCGACATTCCCGGAAGCCTCCCCCTGGTCGCTCCCGCCGGCGGGCCTTGCTACCGCTCGTTCGGACCGCCACCGTAGCCCTCGGGGGGGAGGGAGCCCTCGAGGGCCGACAGCTCCTGCACGTTCTCGGGCCAGCGCAGGCGCGCGCGGGCGTCGTCGAACGTGACGAGGACCACGTCGTCGTGCTCCTCGGACAGGATCACGGTCTGCGCCGTCGTGCCGGCGGGCAGGATGGCGCCCAGGCTGCGCTTGCGGTAGGCGGTGCCCGTGAAGCCGCGGAAGTCGATCCACCGGCCCATGTCGAAGATCGTGACGCCCGACGTGATGCCGGTCTCCTCCCCGATCTCGCGGAGCGCGGCCGCCCGCAGGGAGACGTCGTAGGACTCGACGCGCCCGGAGACCCCCTGCCAGAAGCCGCCGCTCGCCGGCGAGCGGCGCAGGAGCAGGCAGCGCCAGCCCTGCGGCGTGGGGACCGCCAGCCACGCCTCGATCACGAGCCGGGGGTCGGCGTGGGTCCCTCTCCCCAGCGGTCCCGGCGCCTCGTCGATCATGGAAACGGCCAACTCCCGGTGGCGAGGACATCCTGCCACGGAGGGCAGGCCTCGGGGCGCGACGCGTCGGGCCCGGTCCCCTCACCGATCCGGGAGGCCGCACGCCCCCTCCTGGGCTCCGGGACCCGCGGCCCCGGTGCGAGCCGGCACCCCCCCCGCGCCGAGAGACGGAGCGGGAGGGGTGGGGCCGGGCGCGCGCCGGAGGGTGACCCGGCAGGCGCTGCGGGCTACGGGAAGATCCCGCGCTCCTTGTACGACGTCGCGACCCGCTCGAGCGCCGTGATCATGGCGGCGTTGCGCCGGTCGGTCTTCCACTTCGCCTTGGCCGCCGCGACGCGGTCGTAGGCGTCCGTGATGCGCCGCTTGAGCTTCGCGCGTACCTCGTCGAGGTACCAGCGGTCGCCCTGGCGGTTCTGCGTCCACTCGAAGTAGGACACGATCACGCCGCCCGAGTTGCAGAGGATGTCGGGGATGACGTCGATGCCCTTGTCGAGCAGGACCTTCTCGCCGGCCGGCGTCATGGGGCCGTTCGCGCCCTCGGCGATCAGCTTCGTGTCGATCCACGGGGCGTTGCGCGAGGTGATCTGCGCCTCGAGGGCGGCGGGGATCACGATGTCCGCCTTGACCTTCCAGAAGTCGTCCTTGCCCATGACGGTGGCGCCGGCGTAGCCCGCGACGCCCTTCTTCTCGGCGACGTGCTTCGCGAGCGCTTCGGGGTCGATGCCGGCGGGGTTCTCCAGGCTGCCCGAGTGGTCCTGGACCGCCAGGAGCTTCGCGCCGTACTCGCTCACGAGGATGCGGGCGGCGAAGCTGCCCACGTTCCCGAAGCCCTGGACGGTGAAGGTGGCACCCTTGAGCTCGAGCTTCTTCTCGGCGAACCACGCCGCGATCGTGTAGACGACGCCGCGGCCCGTCGCCTCGTCGCGGCCCTCGGAGCCGCCCGCCGCCACGGACTTGCCCGTCACGACGTGGCGCGCGACGTTCTTCTGGGACACGCCGAACGTGTTGACGTACGTGTCCATCATCCACGCCATCGTCTGGGAGTTGGTCCCGACGTCGGGGGCCGGGACGTCGAAGTCGGGCCCGATGTTGTTGCCGAGCGCGTGGGTGAAGCGGCGCGTGATGCGCTGGAGCTCGCCGTCGCTGTACTTGGCCGGGTCGAGCTGGATGCCGCCCTTGCCGCCGCCGAAGGGCAGGCCGGAGAGCGAGCACTTCCAGGTCATCCAGGCGGCCAGGGCCTTGACCTCGTCCTGGTGGACCTGGGGGTGATAGCGGATGCCCCCCTTGTAGCAGCCGAGGATGTTGTTGTGCTGGATCCGGTAGCCCTTGAACAGCGCGTACGACCCGTCGTCCATGCGGACCGGGAAGTTGACCGTGATCTCGTTCTTCGGCTGGAGCAGGATGGTGCGCAGGTCCCGGTCGAGGGCCATCGTGTCGGCCGCCCGGGTGAACTGGGCCGTGGCCATCTGGTAGAGGTTCTCGAACCCCTCGACGGCGATGGGGGCGGCGGTCGGCGCGGGGGCGGGTGCGGGCGTGGGCGCGGGGGCGGACTTGGGCACGAGGGAGGCTCCTCGGGAGGGACGATGCGGTGAGCGGCGTCGGTGACACGGAAAGCCTAGCGGAGGCCCCCCGAGCGTCCACGAAACCGGGCACCCTGCTCGTGGGCACGGCGGGCTTCCACTACCCGGACTGGATCGGTCCGGTCTTTCCCCCCGGCGCCGGGCGCGCGGGGCGTCCGCACCCGCTCACCCTCCTCTCCCGGTGGGTGGATCTGCTCGAGGTGAACGTCTCGTTCTACCGGATCCCCTCGCCCGAGACGGCCTCGGGCTGGCTCGCGCGCACGGCCGCGCGCCCCGGCTTCCGCTTCACGGCGAAGCTCTGGCGCGGCTTCACGCACGGGCCGGAGCGGGCCACGCGCGGCGACCTGGCCGCCTTCCTCCGGTTCCTGCGGGCGCTCGAGGCCGACGGCCGGCTCGACGCCGTGCTGGTCCAGCTCCCGCCCTCGTTCCGGGCCACGTCGCGGACGGAGGCCTACGTCCGGCGGCTCTCTACCCACCTCGAGGGACGGCCCCTGGCCGTCGAGCCGCGCGACGTCTCCTGGGACCGCGCCGAGGTGCGGGCCTCCTTCGCGGAGGCGGGCATCGCGTGGGTCGCGGCCGACCTGCCGCAGGGACCTCGCTCGGTGCCGCCCGGCGATCACGTCACGTCGCCGCTCGCGTACCTGCGGCTGCACGGGCGGAGCCCGGCCTGGTACACGCCCCGCGTGGGGCGCGATGCCCGCTACGACCACCTCTACGGACCCGAGGAGGTGCGGGCGTTCGCGGCCCGGATCGCGGAGCTGCGGCGGAGGGCCGAACGCGTCGTCGTGGTCGCGAACAACCACCCGTCGGGGAAGGCGCTCGTGAACGCCCTCGAGCTCCGGGCGGCCGCCGGGGCGGCCGAGGTGCTGGCGCCGGCATCCCTCCTCGCGGCGTATCCCCGGCTGGCCGAGAGCGCCTCGGCCGATCCTCTGGATCCGCGCGCCTCCCCCCGCGTGGACGGGGCCGACGCCGGCTGCTTCAATCTCGGCGACCCGTCGTGACCTCCCCCCGCGCCCCCCTGACAGGTCCTCGGTCGTCGCGCCCCGCACGGCGTCCCGTCCGCTGATGTGTCCCGTCCGCCTCTCGGTCGTCGGCCGTCAGCCCACCCGGGTGCCCGTGGTCGAGGACCCCTTCTGGATCGGACGGGATCCGGGGTGTGACCTGTGTCTGTGGGACCTGCGGGTCTCCCGGCAGCACGCCAAGCTCGTCAAGGCCCACGGGGAGCACCTGCTGTCCTCGGAGGGGCGGAACGGCGTGTTCCTCAACGGGAACCGGGTCCCGGTGATCAGCCTGCGGCACGGCGACTGCATCCAGCTGACGCCCCCGGATCAGCCGGATCCGGTGACGCTGCGCTTCGAGAACGACCTCGAGGGCAGCTTCGTCGCGCCGGGGGCGTCGCTGACGGCGGCCTGGTTCGAGAAGGAGAAGGCGCGGCCGGAGGCGCTCGGCCTCGGCCCGCGCTACCAGGTCCTCGGGCCGCTGACGGGGACGTGGGGGGGGCCCAGCCGGGCCCAGAGCCTCGAGACGGGGCTCGAGGTCGTCCTGAAGGAGCTGTCGCCCGTGATCGTCGGGCACCCCTCCGACGCGTGGCTGCGCTTCGTCACCGCCGTCGCCGGGGCCAGTCACCCGTCGCTCGGCCGGGTCGTGGACGGCGGCGTGCGGCCCTCGGGGGGCCTCGCCGTGCGCTGGATGGCGCTCGAGCCCGTCCCCGGTCGCGCTGCCTCCCTCCGGATCGCGGAGGGTGCGCAGCCGCTGCGGACGGTCGTCGGCCGCGTCCGGTCGTTGGCCGCAGCCCTCCACCTGCTCCACAGCCGCGGCGTGGTGCACGGGGGGGTGGTGCCCGAGAACGTGATCCTGCGGCCCGACGGCGGGGCGTCGCTCGTGGGGTACGGGCGGGCGTTCCTGCGTAGGGACGGGCGCCTCGGCCCGGTCCCGGCCTCGACCGAGGTCGATTACCTGGCGCCCGAGGTCCTGCAGGTGGGGACCCTTCCGGGCCCCGCCGCGGACGTCTTCGGCCTCGTCGCCGTCGCCGTCGGCATGGCCACGGGCCACCCGCCGTTCGAACGTTCGCCCGACGGGGACCGGGGGCCCCGCCGGGCGCTGTCCGGGACCACCGAGGCGGTGCCACCCGAGCTCGCCGATCTCCTGTCCCGTGCGCTCGCCGACGATCCGGCGGAGCGCCCTACCGCCGAGGACGTCGGGCTGTCGCTCGCGTACGTCGAAGCCGTGCTTCGACCGTCCTCCTGAAGGGCCTGCCTTGTCCGACGTCGTCCTCCGCGGCGGGCCGCCCGTCCATCCCTGGGTCTACAGCAAGCGCATCCAGGCGGTGGACGGGCGCCCCAAGGACGGGGAGCTCGTGCGCCTGCGCACGCGCGAGGGACGTCCCTGCGGGTGGGGGTTCTGGCACGGCAAGTCCCTGATCGCCGTCCGGGTGCTCTCCTACGTGCCCGACCGCGCGCCGGACGAGGCCTGGCTCGTCGAGCGCGTGCGGGCCGCGGCGAGGCTGCGCACCATCGACCTGCGGCTGCCCGACGTCACGGACGCGTGGCGGGTGGTGAACGCGGAGGGCGACGGCCTCTCCGGCCTCGTGGTGGACAAGTACGGGGCCGTGGCGGTCGCGAGCCTCTTCAGCCTCGGCTGGTGGCGGCGCTTCGCGGAGCTCGAGACGGTGCTCAAGGCCGAGCTCGGCGTCGAGCGCGTGGTCCCGCGCACCGACGAGAAGACGGCGGCCATGGAGGGCTTCCGGATCGACCTGCCCCGCGGGGTGCCGCGGGTCGAGGTCTCCGAGCGGGGCACGCGCTACCTCGTGGATCCCGCGGGAGGGCACAAGACCGGCTTCTTCCTCGACCAGCGCGATCACCGCGAGCTGATCGCCCGGCTCGCGAAGGGTCGCCACGTGTTCGACGGGTTCACCTACACCGGTGGCTTCGCCCTCGCGGCCGCCACCCGCGGGGCGCCCGCCTCGGTCGTCGCGATGGACCTCGACGAGGAGGCGCTCGACGCCGGGCGCGCGAACGCGAAGCGCAACGGCGTGGACGTCGAGTTCCGTCACGGCGACGTGTTCGACGCCCTGCGGGGGTTCGCCGCGGGGCCGCCCGGCGAGCGTCCGGACCTGCTCATCCTCGACCCGGCGAAGTGGGCGCGCGACCGCGCGGGGCTCCAGGCCGCCATCGCCAAGTACCGCGACCTCAACCGGCTCGCGTTGACGGCCGTCGCCGACGGCGGCCTCATCCTCTCGTGCTCGTGCTCGGGCCTCGTCTCCCCCGACGACTTCGTGGGGGTGCTGCGCGCGGCGGCGCTCGACCTGCGGACCGAGCTGCGGTTCCACCACGTCGGCGGGGCGGGCCTCGACCACCCGGTCTCGTCGTCGTTCCCGGAGGGACGCTACCTCAAGTGCGTCCTCTACTCGGCCGGCCGTCCCGGCGAAGGTCCGGGCCGCAGCGAGCGCCCGGGCGACGAGGACGCGCCGCGGTACGACGGCCCCGACGGACGGTAGGGACGGTCAGGGCGTGGGAAGAAGTCGGCGAACGCGAGGCGCATGGCCCCGACGCAGGGCGGATGCGTCCCCGACCCCTGGGGCTCGATGGTTGACCTTCGCGCAAGCGTCGCTCCCGTGACCGCGTGGCAGGGAACGGTCTGCGGCGGCGAGCCCGTCGCGTCCAGCCCCCGACACCTCGGCGAGCCGCCGCACGGCACGAGCCCCGAACGCGGGCCCGTACGTCCCGATGGCGACGGCTTCACGGTCCCTCAGGCGCGCGCGAGCATCGCGAGCAGGAGACCGAAGCCGAAGAGCTCGCGCTTGCCGTCGGCGATCTTCTGGCCCGCGTTCTTGCGGTGGTCCTCGAGGAGGCGCAGCGCGCCCGCCCCGTCGCGGACGACCGGCATGTGCTTGTTGTGCGCCGGGAAGCGGGGGGGCACGAGGTCGTCCCCGACCAGGATGGGGAGGGTCGCCACCTCTCCTGCGACCGCCGAGGCCGGCGTCGCGCCGAGCCCCTCGCGCAGGGCCGTGCGCGAGAGCACGAGCACCACCGCGTCGCAGCCCTCGATCGTGGGCCAGGCCTCGAACCGATGGGGAGCCATCACGCGCGTGAGCTCGGCGACGAAGGGGGCGTCGGAGGCGTGGTGGGCCAGGTGGAGGCGCATCGGGATCCTCGGGGGGACCGCACGATAGCGGCGGGGGCGGGCCTCGCGACGATCCAATCGCGGGGGGCGCCCTGTCTCCGGGGCTACGCCTCGCCGGACAGGTCGGTGGGGCGGGCGATCGGCATGCGCCAGCCGGTGCCGAACGCCACCGGCGTGACCTTCAGCCCCGGGGCGGCCTGACGGCGCTTGTGCTCGGACCGCTCCACGAGGAGGAGGACGCGGCGGACCACCCCCGGGTCCTCCCCCGCGGCCACGATCTCCGCGGCGGACGCTCCGTCCTCGATGCGGCGGGCGAGGATGCGGTCGAGGACGGGGTAGGGCGGCAGGCTGTCGCTGTCCTTCTGGTCGGGGCGCAGCTCGGCGGAGGGGGCCCGGTCGATCGTGTGCCGCGGGATCGTCTCACCGTCCCGGCCGTAGGTGCGGGCGACGTCGTACACGCGCATCTTCCAGACGTCGGAGATGGGCGCGAGGCCCCCGCACATGTCGCCGTAGAGCGTGCAGTAGCCCACGGAGAGCTCGCTCTTGTTGCCCGTGGTGAGCACCAGGTGCCCGAGCTTGTTCGAGATCGCCATCAGGACGTTCCCGCGGATCCGCGCCTGGACGTTCTCCTCCGTGACGTCGAACGGGCGGCCCGCGAGGGGCGCGGCCAGGCTCCGCAGGTACGCCTCGTAGACGGGCACGATGGGCACCGTCTCGAACGCGATGCCGAGCCGGTCGGCGAGCACGCGGGCGTCGCGGAGGCTCTCCGGCGCGCTGAACGGGCCGGGCATCCCGACGCCGAGCACGTTCCCCGGCCCGAGCGCCTCGGCCGCGAGGCAGGCGACCACGGCGGAGTCGATGCCTCCGGAGAGGCCGAGCACGGCGCGCCGCAGGCCCGTCTTGCGACCGTAGCCCTCGATCCCCATGACCAGCGCCCGGCGCAGCTCGTTCGCGGGGTCGCCGTCGGTCTCCGCGGGCACGCGCCGGGTCGTCTCGGGATCGACCACGGCGAAGTCCTCGCGGAACGCGGCGAGGCGCGCGACCTCGTGGCCCTGCGCGTCGAAGGCGCGCGAACGGCCGTCGAAGAGCACGTCGTCGTTCGCGCCGACCAGCTGCGCGGCGACGAGCGGACGGCCCATGCGGGCCGCCTCGGAGGAGAAGAGGGCGCGCCTCCGCGCGTCCTTGCCCGCGTGGTAGGGGGATGCCGACAGGTTCACGACGATCTCGGCCCCGGCCCGGACGAGATCCGCCGGCGGGTCCACGTCGTAGAGCCGGCGGCCGTCCACGGCGTCCCGGGACCACAGGTCCTCGCAGATCGAGATCCCCACCCGCCGACCCGCGAGCGGGATCACCAACGGGGCGTCCCCGGGCGCGAAGTAGCGGGCCTCGTCGAAGACGTCGTAGGTCGGCAGGAGGCGCTTCGCGTAGACCCCCAGGACGCGGCCTCCCGCGACGACGACCGCCGCGTTGAAGAGTCCCCGGCCAGTGGCCGCGGGGTTGCGGACGACGGTCCCGAGCACCGTGGCGGGCCCGTCGGCGAAGTCGCGGCAGAGGGTCGCCACCGCCTCCTCGGCGGCGCGCACGACGCCGTCGCGGGTCAGGAGGTCCCGGGGCGGATAGCCCACCACCGCGAGCTCCGGAAGCAGGAGGAGGTCGGCCCGTTCCTCCCGTGCGCGCCGCCAGGCGGCACGGATCCGGTCCGCGTTTCCGGGCACGTCCCCGGCGGCCGTGTCGATCTGGGCGATCGCGATGCGCAAGACCGGGCTCCCGGGATGCCCCGAGGGGCCCCGGGCGGGAGTGTAGCGCTCCCGCCCCGCGGGGGGGGCACCCCGAGGGGGAGCCGCTGCGCGGATCCGGACGAGGGCGCTTGACTCCCCTTCCTTCGCCGGTATAGGTACGGCGCCCCGCGGGGGCCGCAAGGCGCCCGCACGGAGACTTCTCGATGCAGAACGCCGGTTCCGACGACTCCGACACGCTGCTCGCGGGCACCCTCCTCGGGGCGTGGCTCGAGGTCTGGCTGAGCCCTCGCAAGAAGAAGGAGCCGGAGCCGGAGCCCGAGGAGGAGAAGCCGGCGCCCGGTGAGGAGCCCGAGGAGGGCGACGAAGACGACGTGGACGACGACGAGGACGAGGAGAACGACGACGAGGAGGACGAGGACGCGGTCGAGGAAGACGAAGCCGAAGAGGCGGACGACGAGGAGGAGGGGGACGACGAAGCCGCGAAGG
>CAZJJQ010000093.1:0-9925 GCA_964546345.1 uncultured Planctomycetales bacterium | reverse complement strand
ACACGGGCTCGCTCGCCATCGGCGGCATCCTCGGCGTGCTCGCGGTCGCGCTCCGGCACGAGCTGACGCTCCTGATCGCCGGCGGGCTCTTCGTGGCCGAGGCCCTCTCCGTGATCTGGCAGCGTGCCTGGTTCAAGGGCACGCGGCGGGCGGCGCGCCGGCGCGGCGACCCCGCGGCCACCGGCAGGCGGTGGTTCCGCTGCGCGCCGCTCCACCACCACTTCGAGCAGGGCGGGCTCCACGAGAACAAGGTGACGGTCCGGTTCTGGATCGTCTCCGTCGTGTGCGCCGTCGTCGCCCTCGCCACCCTGAAGCTGCGCTGACCCGTGAAGGCAGCCTCCTCCCCCGCCGTCCCCCTCGTCCGCCCCGGCGCCCGCGTCGAGGACTGCCGCGCCCTCGGGCGGACCGTGATCGGCATCGCGGTCGGGCTCACGGCGTTCGGCCTCGTGATGATCTACTCCTGGACGGCGATCAAGCTCACCGACCGCCGCACGAGCTTCGATCCGGACGCGATGCTCGCGAAGCAGGTGGTCTGGGCCTTCATCGGCGGGGCCGCCGCCTTCCTCGCCTCCCGCGTGCCGCTGCCCTGGCTGCGTCGCCATGCCCACGTGTTCCTCGGCGCTCTGATCCTGCTGCTGCTCGCCACCCTGATCCCCGGCGTCGGCAAGGTGAAGAACAACAGCCGCCGCTGGCTCGAGCTCGGGCCGTTCACCATGCAGGCCAGCGAGTTCCTCAAGATCGCGGTGATCCTCTACATGGCCGACCGGCTCGCCCGACGCGAGGAGGATCCCCTCGCCTCCCGCACCCCCTGGCCGGCGCTGCTGGCCCCCGTCGGCATCGGGATCGTGCTCATCCTGCTCGAGCCCGACCTCGGCACCTCCCTCTTCGTCAGCGCGCTGGCCGTGGTGCTGCTGGGGCTCGCGGGCATCCGGCCGGGCCGCCTGCTGCCCGTCGCCCTCGTGGCGCTGCCGCTCCTGGTCGCCGTGGCGGCCTCGAAGTTCCGCCACGTCAACGAGCGGCTCAGCTTCTTCACCGAGGGCGTCCGCCCCGGCGAGCAGCAGTGGCAGGGGCTCGTCGCGCTCGGCTCGGGAGGGGTGCTCGGGGCGGGCCTCGGCGCGGGCACGCAGAAGCTCGGCCGCGTGGCCGAGATGCAGAACGACTTCATCTTCACCCTGATCGGCGAGGAGCTCGGCTTCGTCGGCTGCGGCGCCGTGATCCTCGCGTTCATGGCGTTCGTCGTGTACGGCAAGCGCATCGCCGACCGGGCCCACGCCGCGGGGAGGCTCTTCTCGTTCTACGTCGCGGCCGGCTCCACGTTCGCGGTGGGCTTCCAGGCCCTCATCAACGTCGCCGTGGCGACGGGCAGCGCCCCGAACAAGGGGGTCTCCCTGCCCTTCATCAGCCTCGGCGGCAGCAGCCTCCTCACCGCGTTCGTCGCGGCCGGCCTCCTGGTCAACGTGGCGCGCACGGTCGCGGCCGAGGAGGGCGGCGACCCGTGGCGGTGAGGGAGGGGGCCGCGGGCCCCGTGCTCCTCGCCGGCGGCGGCACCGTCGGCCACCTGGCGCCGGCCTTCGCCGTGCGCGACGCCCTGCGCGAGCTCGGGCGCGAGGGCATCTTCGTCACGCCGGGGGAGGCGCGCGAGGCGGCCTGGTTCCCTCCGGGCGACCCCGAGCCCCTTCACGTCCCCGCCCCCCGGCTCCCCCGCAATCCCTGGCAGGCCCTCACCTTCCCCTTCCGCCTCACGAAGGCCGTCCTCGCCGCCCGTCGCCTCCTCCGGGCGACGCGGCCCGCGGCGGTCCTCGCGCTCGGCGGCTGGCCCTGCGCCCCGGCCGCGATCGCCGCCCGCCTCCTCGGCGTGCCCCTGGCCCTCCTCTCGACCGACGCCGTCCCCGGCTCCGTGATCCGCCGGATGCATCGCCGCGCGGTGCGCACCTATCTCTCCCGGGAGGAGGCCCTCGCCGGGCTGCCCCAGGGGGGGCGTCCGCTCGTCGTCGGGCCGCTCGTCCGCCGCGAGGTCCTCCGGGCGAGCCGCGATCCGGCGGCCCTCGGCCTTCACCCGTCGAAGACGACGCTGTTCGTGGTGGGAGGAAGTCTGGGGGCGCGGGGGCTCAACGAGGCCGTCCGGGTCGGCATGGCCGCAGCCGTCGCCGCCGATCCCGGGCTCGCAGACCGGATCCAGCTCCTCCACGCGGCCGGGACCGAGGAGGAGGCCGCGCGGTGCGTGGAGGCGTACCGGCGGGCGGGCGTCGCGGCGGTGGTCCGGCCGTTCGTCGTGGAGGTGGGGACCGCGCTCCGCTGCGCGGACCTCGTCCTGTGCCGGGGAGGGGCCTCCACGCTCGCCGAGGTGGACGCGCTCGGACGTCCGGCCGTCGTGGTCCCCTACCCGCACCACGAGGACCGGCAGCAGTGGCGGAACGCGGAGCCCCTCGTCGCCCGCGGCGCCGCGGTGATCGTCGAGGAGGCGCAGCTGACGGCGGAGAGCTTCCGCCGCGAGGTGCTCGGCCGGCTGCTCGACCCGGCCGCGCTCTCCCGGATGGCGGCCGCCCGGGCGCCGGGGACGGGATCCTCGGGGATTGCCGACGCGGCGGCTACGATCGCCGCGGATCTCGTCCGATCCACAGAGGATGCGGACGGGACGGACGGCTCCTCGCAGGCCGCCCCGAGGTGACGCGCGCCCGAGGCGTCCCTCGCTCCCTCCGCGCGAGGGTCCGATGACGCCGACGATGACCGCCCCGCACGCGTTCCCCACCGTTCCCGCGGCGCCGACGCCCCGATCCCTCGAGGGGCACTCGTCCGCCCACCTGGTGGGGATCGGCGGCACCGGGATGTGCGGCGCGGCCGAGCTCCTCCTCGCGCGGGGCCTCGAGGTCTCCGGCAGCGACCGCGCGGCGTCCCCCCGCACGGACCGGCTCGCCCGGCTCGGGGCCCGCATCGACGCGGGCGAGGACGCGTCGGCCCTGCCCGCTTCCGCGACCCTCGTCGTCGCCTCGGCCGCGGTGCCCCCCACGCACCCGCACCTGGTCGAGGCGCGTCGGCGGGGCCTGCCCGTGTGGAAGTACGCCGAGGCGCTCGGCGCGCTCATGGAGGGGCGCACCGGCATCTGCGTCGCGGGCTGTCACGGCAAGACGACCACCTCCTCCCTCGTCGCGACCACCCTCTGGCGAGCCGGGCGCGACCCGTCGTTCGTGATCGGGGGGGAGGTGAAGGACCTCGGCGCGAGCGCCCGCGCCGGCTCCGGCCCCTGCTTCGTGGCCGAGGCGTGCGAGTACGACCGCTCCTTCCACCGGCTTCGGCCCACCCTCGCGATCGTCACCAACCTCGACGCGGACCACCTCGACTACTACCGCGACCTCGAGGAGATCCGCGAGTCGTTCCGCGCATTCGCGCGCCTGCTGCCGGCCAAGGGGGTGCTCTTCGTCCACGAGGACCACGCGGAGGTGTTCCGGCACGACCCCGCCCTGCGCGCGCGCCTCGAGACGTACGGTCCCTCCGAGGGCGCCGACTGGCAGGCCGTCGCCGCGCGCTACGACCCGGCCGCCGGGGCCATGCGGTGGACCCTCCTCCGGCGGGGGACCCCGCTCGGGGACCTCACGCTGCCCCTGTCGGGACTCCACAACGTGCACAACGCCACGGGCGCCGCCGCGGCCCTGCTCTCGGCCGGGCTCAGCTTCGAGGAGGTGGCGCGCGGGCTCGCGGCGTTCGGCGGGGTCGGGCGTCGGCTCGAGACGATCGCGGACCGGGGCGGCGTGCTCGTCCTCGACGACTACGGGCATCACCCGACCGAGATCGCGGCCGTGGTGCGCGCCGTGCGGACCCGCTTCGACGGCCGCCGCCTGGTCCTCGTGTTCCAGCCCCACCAGGCGAGCCGCACCCACGCCCTGCTCGGGGAGTTCGGCGAGGTGCTCGCGGCGGCCGACGAGGTCTGGCTCCCGCCCATCTACCTGGCGCGCGACAGCGAGGAGGATCGTCGCCGCGTCTCCTCGGAGGACGTGGCCCGACGCATCGTCGCGAACGGCGGAAGGGCCCGGGCGTTCCCGGACCTCGGGGCGGTCGTCGCCCACGCCGCGGCCTCCGTGCGCCCGGGCGACGTCGTCGTGACGATGGGCGCCGGCAACGTGGACGAGGTGGCCCGTGGTCTCGCGGCCCGACTCTGCTGACGACCGCCTCGACTTCGACGCCGCCCGGGCGGCCGCACGTCCGCTCGCCGAACGGACCTCGTTCCGGATCGGCGGCTCCCCGGAGTGGCTCTTCGAGCCCACGACGGAGGAAGAGGCGGGCGAGGTGCTCCGCCTCTGTCGGAAACGGGGGGTGCCGGTGCGCGTGCTCGGCGGGGGCTACAACCTGCTCGTCGCCGACGGCGAGATCCCCGGCGCCGTGCTCTCCACGCGGCGCCTCCGGTTCGAGCGTCTCCACGACGAGCGCCTCGAGGTGGGGGCGGGCACCCCGTTCTCGGGGCTCGTGGCCCGCGCGGCCGACCTGTGCATCCCGGTGATCTCGGGGTGTCCCGGCATCCCCGGGCAGGTGGGCGGCGTCGTCGCGATGAACGCCGGCGGACGGTACGGGTCGGTGGGGGATGCGCTGCTCGAGGTCGCGGGCTTCGACCTCGAGGGCAAGGCGTTCCGGCGGCGGGTCGCCCCCGGCGACCTCGGCTACCGCACATCGGCGTTCCAGGGGCTCGTCGTGACCTCGGCCTCGTTCCGACGGGATCCGACGCTCGACCGGGTCGCCGCGCGCGGCCTGTTCGAGGAGGCCTCGCGCTGGAAGCGCGCCACGCAGCCGCTCGGCGCCGCCAGCGCCGGGTGCGTCTTCAAGAACCCCGGGGCCGCGGCGGTGGGAGGGGGCGCGGGCGCGCTCCTCGATCGCCTCGGCCTGAAGGGGGAACGCGTCGGCGACGCCGTGGTGTCGGCGCTCCACGCCAACTTCATCGTCAACGAGGGCTCGGCCCGGTTCTCGGACGTGTGGGCCTTGATCGAGCGTCTCCAGGCCCGCGCGCGCGAGGCCGCCGGCGTCCACCTCGAGCTCGAGGTGAAGGTCTGGCGTTGAGCCACGGCCGGCGTCCGCCGTGCCGTGCGCTGCCGCACGCGCGGCCACACGCGCTGCCACACCAGGGGGAGCTCGGGGGGGACTCCCCGCGGGCCCGAGCCGGTCGGGCCCGCGGGGCGTCGCGCCTACATCGCGGGCTTCGCCGCCTTCTTCCGGGTGGCCTTCTTCTTCGCCGGCTTCTTCGCGGCGGCGGCCGCCTCGGCCTTCGACTTGCGCTTGATGTCGGCGCCGTGCGCGCGCTTGTACGTCTGGATGTCCTTGATGCGTCCCTTCTTGTCGCGGACCGCGTAGAGCTTCTTTCCCTTCGTGCTGCGATGCGTCGTACGCCTGGCCTTCGCCATGGATCCTCCTACGCCCGCTGAGGGCGCTGACTCGTGCGACGCGGGGAGAGGGTACCGATCCCGGACCGGCGCATCGCGTGGGTTCGAGCCTAGCGATGGGCGGAGGAGCGCGCAAACTTCCTTTGCGCGGCGGGGAGGTCGTCGAAGCCGTTCGTCGTGGCCAGCCCGCATCCCTCCTCGTGGGAACCCCCTCGCTTCCCGGACGTTCTCCGAGGAGGATCGGGGACCGAAGGAGCGGTTCCCCATGAAGGGCGGCGTCCGGATCCAGCGGGTCGTCCTCGCGCTCGCGGGCCTCGTGAGCCTCGCGGCGGTCCTGCTCGTGGCCTTCCGGCGGGACCTCCCCGGTGCGCCGGGCGCCTCGGAGGAGACGGCGCCGATCGTCGCGCCCACGTCCCACATCCTCGAAGGCGCTCGGCCCCACGCCGACGCCGCGAGCTCCACGGGTGCCCACGCCGCACCGGCTCCCGGGAGCGTCCGGCCCGGCGCCACGCGCCTCCGGGTGCGGGTGATGTCCGTCGCGGCGACGGGGAACGTCGCGGTGGCGGGCGCGTCCGTGGACTTCCAGCCGGGAGGCCTGGAGGTCCACGACGTGGCCCTTTCAGGGGGCGTCGGCGCGACCCGGCGGCGATTCTCCGCGCGGTTCGGCGCGTCGCGGGCGCCGTCCGTCACGGACGCGGACGGTCGGGCCGAGGTCGAGGGGCCGCGCCCGGGGGAGCCAGGACGCCTGCGCGTCGTGGCCGCAGGCTTCGCGACGGAGGTGGTGACCACCCCGTTCGAGGACGCGCAGGAGCTCTCGGTCCTGCTGCGTCGGGGGCTCCCGGTCGTCGGAGAGGTCGTCGAGGCCGGCACCGGCTTCGCCCCGCAGGGGATCCCGGTCCTCGTCACGCGGACGGACGGCACCACGCACGAGGTCGTCGAAGTGGTCGAGACCGATGCCGCCGGTCGCTTCCGCACGGACGCGTATCTGCACGGCGAGGAACTCCGGTTCGACGTGCGCGCCTACGATGGACGCACGGCGTCCGCGACGGCCGTCGTGCCGTCGGTGACGCCAAGGGACCCCTTCGTGAGGCTGGAGATCCCGGGGCGGGGGCGCTGCTCGGGATGGGTCTTCGGGGTCGATGGGAAGCCCGCCGAGCATGCGGTGGTGCGGCTCGTGCGCCGGGGCACCGTGACGGACGCGGAGCTCGAGCATCCGGAACGGCGCGGCTACGGCTCGGGGGCGCGCGGGATCTCCACGGGAGAGAGCCTGGGCGTCACCGCAGGCGACGGTTCCTTCCTCGTGGCGGGCCTGGCCTTCGAGGAGGAGTACGTGGTGTTCGCCTCGCCGGGCGTGGGGTCGGTGGAGGAGGCGCCGACCGTGCTGCCGGCGCCGGCGCTCCCGGTGGCCGGAGTCCGGACGACGCGCGACCAGCCGGTCGTTTCCGACGTCCGCCTCCGCCTCCGGCGCCACGGAAGCCTCGAGGTGCGCGTCGTGGACGAGGAAGGCGCGCCGGTCCGTAGCGGTCGCGTCGAGGTGGCGGGCACCGTGCCCACACGGGGCGCCGACGTGCCACGCGATGGATCCCCGGCCTACTTCTCGCTCGAGCCCGGGCGGGTGACGGTCCGGGTGATCTCGAGCCTCGCACCCCCCGTGGAGACCTCCGTGGACGTGCCCGAGGGGGGGAAGGCGGAGCCCACGATCGTCGTGCCCGCGGGTGCCCGCGTGGACGGTGTGGTGGTGGACCGGGACGGGAGGCCCGTCGCGAAGGCCTCCGTGGACTTGGCCCCCGCGGCGCCCGGGGGGACGGACGAGCCCCCCGCGACCCGCCGGGTCCTCACGGACGAGGAGGGGCGCTTCGAGGTCGGGAGCCTCGAGCGCACGCGGTGGCGCCTCGCCGCGAGCACGGCGCGCGCCACGAGTGCCTCGACGGTGGAGGTCGTGCCTCCCGCGCGCGGCCTCCGCATCGCGCTCGTGCGCCACGGGCGCGTGGTGCTGCGCCTGCTCGCCGCGGGCGGGACGATGCCCGCCGACATCGAGGTCCGTCGGACGCGGGGCGACGAGATCCTGCGATCGAGCGCCCCGGTGCGGGCGGGGCTCGTGGAGCTCGACGGCTTCGACGGCACGGCGGAGACCGTCGAGGTGATCGCGGACGGTTTCGCCCCCCTGCGGTTCGAGGTCACCGTGGGGCTCGGCGAGACGCGCGATCTCGGCACGCTCCCCCTGACCTCCGGCGAACCGCTGGCGGGCGTCGTGGTGGATGCACGCGGTGATCCGGTGGTGGGGGCCGCCGTGGTGGCCGGGCATCACGGGCGCGCGTTCGCCGACCGGGACGGACGCTTCGCGTTCACCGGGCTGCCTGCGGGACCTTTGACGCTGCTCGTCGGCGCCGAGGGGTTCCTCCCCTTCGAGCGCTCCGTCACGGTGGGGGGCGCGGAGGCGTCGGCGCTCCGGCTCGTGCTCGCGCGCGGCGCGCGCGTGCGGGGGATCGTGCTCACCGAGCGGGGCGAGCCCGCGGAGGGCCTGCGCGTGACCCTCCTGCCCCTCGACGGGGAAGGCGATCCCAAGGAGCGCGCGGCGTCGCTGCGGACGGACGAGGACGGCTCCTTCGAGCTGCGCGTCCCGCCCGGTCGGTGGCGCGTCGAGGGCGGGGAGGCCGGCCGCGTGGCAACGCTCGGAGAGGTCGTCGCCGTCGAGGGCGAGTCCACCGAGATCACGCTCGTCGCGCGGAGCCGCTGATCGGCGACCGCCCGGGACCTGCGCGCCGAGCGCGGGTCTCCGGCGGGAGTCGCGGCGCCACGCGCCGTGCTCCAGCTTCCCGTCGGCGGTGACCCTCTTCTCCTCGGGTGGAGGGCGGCCGCCCGCGCGATGGACGTGCGGAGGTCTCCCCACCGGGGCGGCGCCGCGGAGCGCGGGGAGTCGCCTTCCGCGCCGCGGGGACGCGCGCCGGGCACACGGCCGCGTCAGCTCCCTCCCCCCCCGCCGCCCCCCCCTTCCGCGTCCCGGCTCGGTCCGCCCTCGTCGGACCGGTCCCCCAAGTGGCGCGCAGCGCGCGCGACCACGACGAGCGTGAGCAGCCCGATGCCGAGTCCGGCCCACCCGCCGAGGAGGAAGTAGCCGACGCTGCCCGCGATGAGGGCGGGCACGGTGGCGAACAGGAGGCTCTCGAGCCCCGGGCGGGTGCCGGTGAAGAAGGCGAGGATCGGGCGGTTGCGGGGGGCGCCGGGGCTCATGGCGGCAGCGTCGCCGCGAACCGACGACGGTCAAGCGGGGTCCGGTCGTTCGCGTGCTGTACGGTCCGGAACCGGGGCACGGCAGCCGATGACGAAGATGTGAACGCCCCGGAGGGGGGCGTCGATCCCTCTTCCGGAGGCTCGCGACCCCGCCATGGCCCGCGCGAAGGACCCCGCCGACCTCGCCACCCTCGACCGGGTGCGGGCCCTCCTCGCCACCCGGACGGGCCGGGCGCTGCGGAACACCCTCGTCGCGGCCGTCGCGATCCTCGTCGCCTCGCTCGTCGTGCGGCAGGCCCGGGCCGCGGTCCATCGGATGCCCGCCTACCGCATCCAGGCGCAGGACGTCGTGTTCGTGGACCTGCCGCCGCTGGTGGACGACCGCATGAAGGCCGGCCTCGTGGAGGCCCTGGGGCCCGTGTGGCCTCCCGTCGAGCAGGCGCCGTGCACGTACGACGCGGGGCTCGATCGGCGGCTGCGCCAGCTGCTCGGCGCCCATCCCATGGTGCGCGACGTGCTCGACGTGGACGTGCGCTACCCCACCGAGGTCCGCGGGCGTGCCACGGTGCGCACGCCGCTCGCGCGGTTCCGCGCCCGCGCCCCCCTCGCGTCGGGGCAGGGCACGGCCCTCGTGGACGTGCCCGTGGACGGCGAAGGCGTGGTGCTCCACCCCGCGGTGTACGCCCCGTTCCTCGCCGGTCGGTACGCGGTGCTCGTGACCGGCGTCGAGGCGCTCTGTCCCGGCGTCGGCCGTCGCTGGCTCGACAGCCAGGAGCAGGTCGCGGAGGGGCTCGCCGCCGCGCGCGTCGCGAACCTCCTCAACTCGGAGCTCTCGAGCGTCTCCGCGCCGAAGGTCCGCAGCGTGGACGTGTCGGGATTCCCGGCGTCGCCCCGGCAGCGCGGCCGCGGCGAGGTGGTCCTCGGGCTCTCCGACGGGCGCCGTGTGCAGTGGGGGCGCACCGAGCGCAACCTCTCCGACGTGACGCGCGAGGATCCGTACGAGGTGAAGCGGGACCGCCTCATCGATCTCCTCGAGGCGCGCCCCTTGGACGACCGTCGCGAGCTCGACGTGCGCTACCCGCTCTCGCCCCGCGCGCCGCGGTGACCCCGGACGCGGCCAGCCCCTCCTCGCGCGACGCCGCCGCCCCGACGCTCGCCGCGCTGCTGCTCCTTCTCTCCGCGGGCGTCGTCGGCCTGCCGGTTCCCGCCTGCATGCCGACCTCCCCCGAGGGCTTCGCCGCGGCGGTCACCCTCGTCGCCTCGGCGTGGTGCGGCGTGGTCGTCCCGTCGCTGCGGGGCGCGCGGCCGGGGGCGGTGCTCGCCTGCGCCGC
>CAZJJQ010000092.1:0-9934 GCA_964546345.1 uncultured Planctomycetales bacterium | reverse complement strand
GAAAGGCCTCCCCGTCCATGAGGGCGGCGAGCAACAGGCTGGTGGCCTTGGGGTCTCGGGCAGGGATGGAGACATGGGCGATCACGGCGTCCTCCTCGGCTGGTGTACGGGGATATGGAGAGCCCAGCGCGCAGCCGGCCGGCCGTGGGAGCTCGACCGCCCCCGCGGCACGCGCATCGACGCGTGGGCATCGATGCCGCGCGGTCGTTCGAGCGCAGCGGCGGCCTCTCGGCGGGCGACCCGCTGGATCCTCGGATGCGGTTCGGAGGCGTGGGCTTGGTACATGCCATCGGTAGGAACACGGAATCGAGCACGAGACCGCAATGCCCACCCCTCCGCCCGATCCCCCCGGGTCCGCATCCACCGGCGGAGTGCGCCCGCCTCGGGAGCACGAGCCCGCCATACGTTGCCGGCGCGGCACGCAGCCCCCCCGGCCCGCCCCTCACGACCGTCGCCGACCTGCGAGGAGGCCTGGGAAGGCGTCGGGCACGCCCTGCCCTCCCCGGCGCCCCACCCATTCCCGACGACCTCCGACCTCCCCCCGGCTCTCCAACGCCCCGCGGCACGCTGGACGGCGGACCGTGCGGTCTCCCAGTTGCCCCCCGGAGCGGGACCTCACCGAGAGGGCAAGCCTAGGTAGCCGCAGGTGCGCGCGCCTCGTTGCGGAGGCCTCCTTGCGCGGCGCGCCCGCCGCCTGCTAGAGTCCGCACGCCCGCGATGGAATCGGCGCGGCAACAGGAGGCGAGAGATGGCACCGAGAATTCGGGAGAACGTGTGGAGACTCTCCGTCGGCACGGCCGCAAGGGCTGCCGCGGATCCTTGGCATCCGACCCTCGACCGGTACGCGCGCGCCGTAGACGTGTTGCAGCGACGGCCTGCGACGACCGTGGCCTCGTGGCTGTTCCTCGCGAACACGCACCAGACCGTGGATCCGGTCCCGGCGAACGCGCTCTGGAACGGTTGCGAGCACCAGCGGATGTACTTCCTGGCGTGGCACCGGGCCTACCTGGGATGGTTCGAGCGGACGATCCAGCGCGTCCTCGACGACCCGACCTGGGCCCTTCCCTACTGGAGCTACGAGAACCCGCAGGAGCCGACCTGGCGTCAGCTCCCGCCCGAGTTCCGCGCCCCGAAGCGCACGGTGAACGGGGCCTTGGTCGACAATCCCCTCTACTCGCCGCTGCGCGCCCCCGGGATGAACCTGCCGAATCCGGCCACCGGCGTCGGCGTCCTGCGACCCTCCCGGGTCTCCATCGTGGATGCCATGGCCCGGACGCAGTTCGTGCGGAAAACGCCCGACTGGGGCTTCGGAGGGCAGCTGCCGCCCCGATTCGTGAACGGCGCCATCGAGAGCTCCCCGCACAACCTGGTGCACGTGGACGTCGGTGGCCCGGGCGGACTCATGGAGGACCCGGCCACCGCCGCGCAGGATCCGATCTTCTGGTTGCACCACGCCAACATCGATCGGCTGTGGGAGGCCTGGCGTGCCCTCCCGTGGGCGCTCCCGATCGAGACGGATCCGGCCGTCCCTGCGGCGGACCGCGCCGCCTACACGACGGCCGTGCACGTGTTCGGATACTCGACCGCGCCGATCCGGTACCCGGCGGCCGACATCGTGAACACGACGAGCACGCTGCTCGACTACATCTACGACTCCATCGCCCTGCCGCCCACGGTCCGTGCGGCCGTCGATCAGCTCCGCGCGCAGGCCGTCCCCGGAGGTCCCATGGGACTCGACGACGAGACACCGCCCGAGTGGTTCGCGCACGCGGAGGCGACGGACGTCTCGATTCCGACGGGCGGCGGCGCCTTCTCGGTCGGCGACGAAGGCGGCGTGCTCGGCCTCGACGACGACGTGCCCGCCGGGCTCATCGTCCAGTTCAACGGTGTACGGGCCGAAGGTCCCGCCCCTGGCTACCGCGTGAAGGTGGCGACCACCGCCGCCGGGATCCAGCACGACGCCGGGCAGATCACGACATTCGGCCTAGCGCGCGCGTCCCGCTCGGGCGGGCTCGACTACGCCGTCGATGCGACCGCTCTTGTGCCGCGCCTGCTTGCGGAGGGATGGAGGGGCGAAGCCCTCGTCATCCGCATCGAACCCGAGACCGCCCCGGGATGGGACGGGGCCGCGGGACTTCGGATCGACTCCGTGAAGCTGTTCCTCCGGTGATCGCGATCGCCCCGGCGCGCCGCGCCGCTCCGCCGCGACGCCGTCTCCGCCTCGGGCCGCGGGCCTGGGTATGGGCGGGCGCGGGCGCGGGCTGGCTCGCGCTCGCCCTGCTCTCCACCCCGGCTCATGCTCGACACGGGGACGCGAGCCACGGCGGCGCCGGCGGCGTCGCCGGCCTGGCCGCGTTCGCAGGCCACTGGCTGCTGATGGTCGTGGCCATGATGTGGCCGTTGACCGCGTCACACGTCGATGCCGTCCACGGGCAGGTGCGGCGCGACTGGCGACTGCGTGCGGTCGCCGCGACGCTGACGGCCACCCTCGTCGTCTGGCTCGCCTTCGGCCTCGTCGCCTTGGCGGCCTACCGGGCGTGCGTGGCGCCGTTCCCGAGACTGGGCCCCCTCGTCTGGCTCGTCGCGTGGCTCCACGCGGCCGCGATCCTGACGCGCTCCCATCGTCGCAACCAGGTCCTGCGCGCGTGCGGGACCTCGACCTCGGTCAGGATCTCGGGGCTCCCCTGTCTGACCTCCTCCTTCCGTGCGGGGGCACGGGCCTGCGCACCCTGCCTCGCGCTGTGTGGCCCGACGATGGCCGCGATGGTCGCGCCTCACCCGTTCTGGCTGCTCGCCGCCCTCTCGCTCGTGACCTGGCGCGAGCAGGGCCGGCCGAGGCGATGGCACGATCCGCTCCCCCCCTTGGTCGCGGGCGCCTCCGCGCTGCTCCTCGCCGTGTTGGGAGCCGGGGCCTGACATGGGGAGCCTTCGTCCCTTCGCCACCGCAACGGTCGAGCTGATGCGTCAGGACGCAGCCGTGGCCGACGTGGGCGGCCTGACCGAGTCCCGGAGGCTCGCGATCGACGAGGAAGGCGACCGGTTCCGGGACGGGCCTGCGACGGGGCGGCTCGCGGTCATCGACACCGACCCCGTCACGGGCGCCCCGGCACCGGCGGTGCCGTTCGTCGTGCGCAACCCGACGGCCCCTACCCACGGCGCCTACGGGGCGCCGGGCGCCGAGCGCACCTCCGCGGAATTCATCGCGGTGAACGCGTTCGGCACGGCGTTCGACACCCTGTCCATGTTCGAGGAGCCCGCCGCGCTCGGGCGCCGCGTCCGCTGGGCGTTCGGCGACGAGCCCCTGCGCATCGTCCCGCGTGCGGGCGCCAAGGCGAACGCGTACTACCACCGCGCGACGAAGTGCCTCAAGTTCTTCTTCCTCCCCACTCCGGCCCGCACCGTGTACACGGCGCTCAGCCGCGACATCGTGGCGCACGAGACCGGGCATGCCCTGCTCGACGCCGTCGCCCCCTGGCTCCACGACGCGATCACCCCGCAGTCGCTTGCCCTCCACGAGGCGGTCGCCGACCTGATCGCGGTGCTGATGTCCGTGCGTCGCCCCAAGCTCCGCATCGCCCTCCTCGAGGGCAAGGAGAGGTCCCTGCGACGCGCCACGGCGCTGGCGTCGATCGCAGAGGAGTTCGGCCGAGCCCGGCCGGCGCCGGACGGGACGCCGAGGACGGCCCTCCGTGACCTCGCGAACGACTCGACGATGGACGATCTCGCGGGAGCGCGATTCCACGTCCTGAGCACGGTCCTCTCGGGCCTGTTCTACGACACGCTCGTGGACATGTTCGACTCGATCTGTCGCGAGGAGGTCGCCCGCGGGACCCCGATCGAGCCCGCGCGCGGGAAGGCGCTGGGGAGCGCCGCCATCGTCTTCCAGCGACTCCTGCTCCGCGCCATCGACTACCTCCCGCCGGGCGAGCTCACCTTCGCCGACTTCGGCCGCGCAGCGCTGGCCGCCGATCGGGCGGCGATCCGAGACGCCGACGACGTGGACATGGCCGAGGCGCGGCGCCGGTTCGCAGGTCGCTTCGTCGCGCGCCGGATCGTGACCGACGCCTCGGCCCTCGAGACGCGGGACCCGTCGGAGCTCGGCCCGAGCGACGTGCCCCTCGAGGCGCTGCGGGACGACGAGGCCGCGGCGGCGGCCTTCGTCGCGCGACAGCGGGACCTCCTGGGCGTCCCGGTGGGTGCGACGCCGACCGTGGTCGCTCGGGTGGACTCGACGAAGCAGATCGGCCGCAGGCGGCCGAGCGGCGGCTACGCGACCCAGCGTGAGCTCATCCTCAAGATCTCGTGGGAGCACGTGGAGCCCAACCCGGGCGGCGAGTTCGGCGCGACGTCGCGCTCCGTCCGAACCGGCACGACCCTGGCCTTCCGTTGGTCGGACGCGCGCCCGATCGCGCTCGTCCACAGCGACACCACGCGGCCTCCCGCGACGGCGGAGCGCGACGCGTCGATCGCTTCGCTCGCCCACGAGATCGCCAGTCGCACCGGTCCGGGAGATCCCGGCGAGCCGCCGGGCCTGCCCACGATCCGTGTCTCGGACCGATGCCTCGAGGTTGCGGGGACGTATCTGCTCGTCCACCCTCTCGCGTCGGGGTGAGGACCCGCGACGAAACACGTGACCGCCTTGGGGGGAGCGCCGAGGGGGCTGCATCGCGAGGAACGGGGAGGAGGGCGTGTTCCCGACGCGTTGACGACGAGTGACGAAGCGAGGCGGCCGCCGCCGCGCCGGAACACGGGCGCAGCGCGGATCCGGATCCGCCGGATCACCGTTGCCTTGCGACGCCCTCCCGACGCGCATTCCGGAGCTGCGGGGTGAAGCAACCTCGGCGCCTGGGAGGGTGGGGGCGACGGGGGAGGGGGCGGGCGCGTCTCGGGCTTACCGTGGCCCCCCCGTGCCCTTCACGGCAGAATGCCGCGACCCAACGAGAGCCCATCATGAAGCTGACGCCCACGCGAAGCCTGATCGCCTGCACGCTCATCGGCCTGCTGTCCGCCACGTCCGTCCGGGCGGCGGACCTCTCTCCCGCCGATGCCCGCGCCATCGCGAAGGAGGCCTACATCTACGGCTTCCCGATGGTGGACAGCTACCGCATCATGCATGCCTACTTCGTGGACCGCACGAATCCCGAGTACAAGGCGGACTGGAATCAGATTCGGAACTTCGCCCGCGTCTTCACGCCGGCGGACAAGGCCGTCCAGACGCCCAACTCGGACACGCCGTACTCCTTCCTCGGCATGGACCTGCGGGCCGAGCCCCTCGTGCTCACGGTGCCGACGGTCGAAGCGGGTCGCTACTTCAGCGTCCAGCTGATCGATCTCTACACGTTCAACTTCGACTACATCGGCAGCCGCTCGACGGGCAACGACGGCGGCAGCTTCGTCATCGCCGGGCCGAGCTGGAAGGGCGAGGCGCCCAAGGACGTCAAGAAGGTGATTCGCTCGGAGACCGAGCTGGCGCTCGCCGCGTTCCGCACGCAGCTGTTCAATCCGGGCGACATCGAGAACGTGAAGAAGGTCCAGGCCGGCTACAAGGTGCAGCCGCTCTCGCAGTACCTCGGGCAGCCGGCGCCGAGCGCCGCCCCGAAGCTCGACTTCCTCCCCCCGCTCACGCCGGAGGGGCAGAAGTCCTCCCTCGAGTTCTTCAACCTCCTCAACCTCGTCCTGAAGTTCTGCCCGACGCATCCGTCGGAGCAGGAGCTCATGGCGCGCTTTGCCCGGCTCGACATCGGTGCGGGGCGGACGTTCGAGGCCGACAAGCTCTCCCCCGACGTGCGCAAGGCCGTGGAAGAGGGCATGGCCGACGCATGGCAGGCGCTCGCGGACGGCAAGCGCCTGATGGACGAGGGGAAGGTGACCTCGGGGGACACGTTCGGATCCCGGGCGCACCTCAAGAACAACTACCTGTACCGGATGCTCGCGGCCGTGGTCGGCATCTACGGCAACTCGAGGGAGGAGGCCATGTACCCGTTGTACACGGCCGACGCCGGCGGCGAGCCGTTGAACGGGTCCAAGGCTCGCTACATGCTGCGGCTCCCGCCCGGGCAGTTCCCGCCGGCCAACGCGTTCTGGTCGCTGACGCTGTACGAGCTGCCCCAGAGCCTGCTGTCCGCCAATCCGCTGAACCGGTACCTGCTCAACTCGCCCATGCTGCCGCAGTTCAAGCGTGATGCGGACGGCGGCGTGACGCTGCTCATCCAGCACGAGTCCCCGGGGAAGGAGTGGGAAGCGAACTGGCTGCCCGCCCCGAACGGCCCCTTCTTCATGGCCATGCGGGTCTACTGGCCGAAGGAGGAGGCGCTCACCGGCCAGTGGAAGCAGCCGCCGCTGAAGCGGGTGGAGTGAGCGGCTCGGAGCGTCTCCTCCACGAGCCCGAGCAGCCCCGGCCGACGTCCCGGAAGGACCGGGTCCGGAAGCACCGAGTCCGGTGAAGTTTCCGCAACTTGCCGTCCCGCGTTGCATCTGCGGTCCGGCGCACGCGGGGCATCTCGCCAGCGTACGCCCGCGGCGCCGCCGCGCGGGCCCTGCCGAGTCCTCGACGGCGCTTCTGCGCCGCCCAGCTCGGGATCGCCGCCGCGGTCCCGGCCCCGCCTCCGAGTCAGGGAAGAGAGGTTCGCGAGACCCCCGCAACCGCGAACCGATCGCGGCTTCTGTACCGGATCCGCCGTTGACCCGCTAGTCGCACCCCGTTGCGGAAACGTCACCTGACTCGGTACCTCCGGTACCTCGCTCTCACGGATCACACCCCGCGTCAGCCGCAGTCCCGCGCGCTCACCCCGCAACTGAGGAGATCCTCAGGGCGAGCAAGCGTCAACCCGCTTCGGGAGGGAGGGGGCGGCGGGGGGACGATCGACGCACCGACGCACGCTCCAGTCACCCCCTGCACGTCCACCTCCACGTAGGACGACCGGGGCGCTACTCGTCCTGCTCGAGCAGCCAACGTCGGAGCCGGAGGGTCAAGGAGCCGAGATCGGTACCCAGACCGGCCCGGACGATCTCGCGGGCGTCTGTGCTCCCGCGGGAGGCTTCTAGGAACGCTTCGAACGCGTCGGGCTTGCCCTCCCGAAGGTAGGCGGCGAGAGCGTACGCGACCAGGTGATCCGAGGGGCTCATGGCGTTCGTCTGCACCGTCAGCACCCGCGCGATGCGCTCCGGCCCCTTGTCGGCGAGACGGGTAGCGGCGGCCGCCAGCCACTTGGAGAGGTCGTCAGGGGGGTACTCCTCCTCGGCTTCCGCCTTTCCCCCGGCCGCGGTCCCGCCGAGCACCACGCTCTGCGGGGGCCTCAGCGTCGTGATGAACCGGATGATGCGGTTCCGAAGCCCGAATCGGACCCACGCCCCGTCCTTCTCCCCCTCCGGGCAGGCGATCAGGAGCCCCAAGCCCACGGCCGACGCCAGAGCGGAGGTGCGGCGATAGCCTTCCCGGCCGAAGTAGACCACCCTCGTGTCGTCCTCGGTCGACAACGCGCCGACCTGCGGCACCGACTGGAGATCCTCCGCCGTCGCACGGGCAGGGTTCGCCCGCATCCACTCGATCACCTCCTTCTCCGAAGGGAAGAGCAGCGTCTCTCCCTGTCTCGCTTCGCCGACCATCTCGCAGCGCGTCACGCCGGCCGTGAGAACCGTCCCGATCACGACGAACCGCAGACTCTCTTCCGCCCACTTCTCCCCCGTCCACCCGAACACCCTGTGGCGACCGTCGAGGTACTCGAATCCCTCCCCGACGAACCCCTTCGGGAGCGTCGTCACGCGGTGGATCCCAGCATCGGCCATCGAACGTCCAGCTTGCACGAGCTCGTGGAACGCCCGGCGCTCCGCGAGGGCGGCCACGGTCTCCGGCATGAGCCAGCGGCCCTCGTGCTCCACGTCCCCCCGCACCTCGTGGACTTTACGGTCGTTCGGAAGCAGGCGACCGAGGTCGTCGAGCTCCTGCTCCTTGACCGCGTCGGCGAGATCGGCGGTCGAGGAGAGCGCGAACAGGACCGCGTCGCGATACCTCGAGAGCGCCTCCTCGAGGCGCGCCTTCACTCGGGGTAGCACCTGGGGTGCCCAGTCGGTCGGCTCGCGGTAGTCCGGGGCCTGCAGCCACGCGCCCCCCTTCGGATCACGCCGGAACTTGAGCGCGGTCCGGGCCCGGCTGTGGTCCGGGACGAGCTGGATCAGGACGCGGAAGACCTGGTCCCGGAATCGCATGACCCGCTGGTCATTCGCAGACGTGGCGAGCGCCTCCAGTTCCTTGACGAGCGCCGCCCGCGGGGCGGAGAGGTCAGGCGCCGTCCCGCCCGCCGTCGCGACCTTCTTCCCGAGAGGACCGGCGAACGCGAGGAGAGCGAACACGAGCGCGGCGCAGCATCGACGCGCCCCGGGGATCCCGCGCCGAGCCCCTACGCCCGAGGGGGGCCTTCCCGCTCCGCGACGGGGGTCGAGGATAGCAACCCGCCCGTCCCCCACCTCGGCGCGGGAGGGAGCACGCCGCGGCCAGTCCAACTGAGTCACCAGAGCTGCTCGCGCGACTTCGGACACGTTCGACCTCCCGAATGCAGATCCCTGGTGCCTGCCCCCTACGCGCTCAGCGCGTCCTTCAGCACCGCTCGGATCGGCGCGAGCTTGGCCATGGCGTCCGCCACGGCCTTCGTGGCCATGGCTCGGTCGGGCAAGGCATCGAAAGCCCAGAGCGGGGATCGGATCGCCAGCACCGGGATCACGCGATCGCCCCGAAGCACCCTCCGCGCCCACGTGAGCGCCTTCTCGGTCTCCGTCGCGGACTCGCCGATCGGCCTCGACTCCTTCGCAGGCTTCAACGGACCCCACGGACTTCGTTCGCGCTTCGAAATCTGGCCGTGGACCCCGGCCTGCCCCATGGCAGCGTGCAGCCGAGCTGCGTCCAGAGACTCGAGGATGCGCCTCACCTTGGCCTTCTGCTCGGCCCAAACGACCGCAGAGACCTCGCCCGGGTTGGACTTCGCGCTGAACCCGATCTGCACGGGCTCCTCCGTGTGGACCGCGTAGTGGGTGGACCCGTCAGGGCGCGCACTGGTGTGAGTCCTCCACTCGGCATCGACGGCCGGACGCAGCTCCTTCGTCAGCACACACAGCACCCCCGCATGTCGGAGCCATCGGGACAGGTCCGAGTTGGGCCATCGCTCGGCCCGTCGGGGAGGGAGGGCGGAAGTCGCTCTGGTAGAGCCGGCGTTGATGTATCCGATACCGAGGAGCCGAAGGGGGTCCGTGGCGTAGGCGAGGTGATCTGCGGGGATGCGTGCAGCGATCGACACTTGCGGTGCCACGAGTCCGTATTCGATCGCCTGCGGGAGGGCCGCGAGCACACGACGCGGCGTGTCGCCGTCCTTGGCTTCGACGGCCCAAGCGTCTAGATTGCCTTCCGCATCCCAACGGAAGCCCATCGCGTCGACGTCGCGGGAGTCCGCGCCTGCGCCCGGGGAGAGCGTGAACTCGCGGCGCACCACATAGCCCTCATCCTCGAGCATCTTAACGATGCCGGGGTAGAGGTCCTTCTCATATCCCTTGACCATGGGCAACACCTCCGCAGGCCACCAACTCTACGCCAGCCCCACCAGCACGGCAACCGCACGTCGCTGACCGTGGGCGCGGCGACCGCCCGCACCCCACTCCTCTCCCCGTCCGCTCTCCGCCCACCGGCGCGCTGACCCCGGCTCCGCGTCACCGTCGAGGTCGCGGCCGTCGCGGCGGGGGCCGGACGCGCCGGGAGCCCCCTCGACGCGCGCGGGCCCCGGGGGTCGGCCCCGATCCACCGGCCGTCGCGAGGGCGGCAGCGCACGACGCGCGGCACGGTGACCCGTGCGAAGCGCAGGTCGCGGAGCTGGTGGCCTACATCGGCCCCGTCGCCCTGGGCCTCCCGCGAGCCGGGGGCAGTACCGAGTCAGGTGAAGTTTCCGCATCT